>QNES01000044.1 GCA_003645255.1 Gammaproteobacteria bacterium | reverse complement strand
GCAAGACTGATGTTTTAAAGTCAATGCAAACAATTAGGAGAGGAGCCGTATGAGCTGGAAACTCTCATGTACGGTGCTGAAGACGAGTCGGCTATGGCGACATGGTTGGCTTAGTTTAACTTAACTCGTAAGCCGTATATGTTCTTTTGATAAATTGTCATTTGTAGGGTGCATAAGCGATAGTGTCATGCACCATTTTATTATTGTTTTTTTTGGTGTATGACGCGCAGCGATACACCCTACGCGAACTGTCAGGTCTTGGCAGTGGAAACGAGAAGCTAATATTCACCCTGTTCTATTATGTTGGGACTCAAACCTGTCATGGTGGCTATCGTTTCTATATCCATGCCGGAACCCAGCATATTTTTGGCAATTTCCTGCGCTTTGGTGTTTTCACCTTTTTGTAATCCTTCTTGTCGCCCTTTTTCTCGCCCTTCTTGTCGCCCTTCTTGTCGCCCTTCTTGTAATCCTTTATTGTGTGCCGTATCAATAGCATCCTGCTCGTTCACCATCGCCATCAGATATAAATCATAACGATGGCGTTCTTCAGAACTCATTTTCAACATATCTAATTTTTCACCGGCTTTATCCAGGTTTTTCGCATGACAAGGTGCCGGTAAAGCGGCGTGCTTGAACAAATAAATCCACTCATCCAAGTCTGTTTTCATCACATCCGTAAAACGCTCCACATTAATCAAGTAATATTCTGGATAAATGTCTTGGCTTTTGAGTTTCTCGAACGTTTTGTCTTCGCGCCTTCTGCGGAAAATCAGGGGTTCTTTGTTGTGCAAACCCAGAAACTCCGTTTTGCCATAAAAAACATAATCTTTACCCAGCCCTAAATTAGAATAGAGGATACTGATGGAAATCACTTTGCTAATTTCACGATAATCTTCACCCGATTTCACATTATCAACAATCACTTTGGAAACCCCAAATAGAAGGCGTTCCAAGTAAGCGGTCATACGAAAATTTTGGATTTCGATAATAACGTGTCGTTGCTGTTTATCTTGGATGAGAATATCAACCCGATTGAGTTTCTGATCAATATCAGGCACATTGGATTCGCTTTCAAGTATTTCGATAATGGAAACTTCTTCACGAAGCACTGCACTTAAAAAGCCCTCTAATATATCAAAGTTGGCTTTATCACGCAATAAACTTTTCATTGCCCAGTCGAAACGGATTAATTTTGTTTTGGAAGTCATATTGTTCTCCTTTAAAGTGAAGGAATTAGGAGCATGTTGGTTCATCTGCCTATAGGAGCAATTTAATGTAAATAGAAATTGGCATAGCGGCAAAACCTGCCGGCACAATTATCGCAAATAATAGCCCAATCATTTTGATAAGCGGTGTATATTTTTTATGATGAAGCCCCAGGGTATGAAAGGCACTTTCAAAGCCATGTGCTAGGTGAAAACCTAAGAATATCATGGCAACAATGTATAATATGCTAAACCACCATTCTTGTATAAAAACGGTATGCACTAACCAGTACATATCTTTATAATCAGTACCCGGTGCGAACGGAATGTCTGCCTGAAATTTATATTGGAACCAAAAGTTATACAGGTGTATCACTAAAAAAATTAACACGATCCCGCCGGCAATACCCATATTACGTGAAAACCATGAACTATTAGCATCAGGGCGACTATAGACATAATCTTGTGGACGCGCCTGGCGGTTCTGTTGTGTCAATCTCCAAGCTATGTAAATATGCAATACGAAGCCTAAAACTAAAATGATTTCAGCCAGGCGAATAATCCCAGCGGTGGACATAAAATGCGCGTAGGCATTAAACATGGCTCCACCGTCATTTTTGAACAACATTAAATTGCCAGTCAAATGTACCATTAAGAACGAGATTAAAAAGAATCCCGTGATTGACATAATGAGTTTTTGCCCTAGGGCACTGGTGAGTGTTTTTGTAATCCAATTCATATATATCTGTTTTTTTTAATTAAAAAATGTAGGGTGGATGGAAACCCACCATTTTTCTAAATTTTGATACCTTTTGAAGTATAACACATCTTGGTAAAGAATAATCACATTTTTTATTTAGGTGATGCTATAATAATTATTTTAACTCAGGAGAAAACGATGGACACAGATACAAGGGTATAATCTTAGTACAACGGATTGAGGAAAATAACGGATTTTTTAGTATGTTGAATTTCCAAAGTACTATTCCGTGAGTCTTTGGAAGCCACGAAAAGGCGGCATGACATTTTGAATTTTGAGGTGGTCGTGGGTTTGAGTGGCACTTATACTTTTTATGCGGCTTATGTTGATGAGGGCGAAAATCCTTTAACGGACCCTTCTGCCCTGCAATCTAATATCGCTGAAGTGTCCACGACGTTAAGTGATGAACCCCCTTTGATACCGGTGATTGATTGTGTTGCGGTGCTACCTGCACCCCTTAATCTTTATGCAACGCCAGAAGATAGCCAAATTATCATTCGTTGGGATGATGTGATGGGGGCAAGTTCTTATATGGTTTATTGGCAAGCATCTGATGGTTCGCGGGATAGTGTATCAGTGGGTGCGCCTTCGTATGTACACGGGGGATTGACTAATGGTATCACTTATAGTTATGAGGTGGCGGCTATAGATGCGACGGGTGTTGAAGGTGTCTCGTCGTTGCAGGTTGACGCGATTCCAAAGGCAGGGGAAAAACCGCCAGCCGCTCCGATAGCTTCATCAGTTGAACCGAGCGATGCGAAAGTGATTTTTACTTGGCAAACAGTGACAGGGGCGGATTCTTATATTGTCTATTGGCAAACTGCGGGAGGTGCCGTCGAAAACCTTTCCGTTTCAGATAACACATTCACCCATAACGGATTGGTTAATGGTACGACTTATATTTATTGGGTGACTGCTGTGAGTGTGATGGGGCTTGAAAGTAGTTCTTCGGCGAGTCTTAATGCGATTCCACAAGCTTCTACATCAAAATTTGGTAACGGACAATCAGGGGAAGATAATGCTCATTATCTTCCACCCGTGCCATTATCACCAGATTTCATAGATGAAAATGCATCAATCTATTAGTACTTTTTCCATCGTTCCCAAACTCCGTTTGGGAATGCCTTCATGCAACGCTCCGCGTTGCGAGAATTGTAGGGTGGATACGCTTCGTTTTTTTTCGTTCCAACGCGCCTACGTTGAAAAGCAGTGAATAAACACTTTATAAAGGTATTTAATCAATGAACTACACTAATATCATTACGATAGAACCCAACAAGAGAAGCGGCAAACCTTGTATTCGCGGTTTGAGAATTACCGTTTATGACGTACTTGAATACTTAGCGGGCGGGATGAGCATGGAGGAAATATTAGCTGATTTCCCTGAATTGACACGAGACGATATTAAGGCTTGTTTAGCTTTTGCAGCCAATCGTGAAAGAAGATTGTTTGTCGCGCCAATTATAACAGAGGAGAGATTAGTAGGTGCCATCGCATGAAAAAGTTACTGTTAGATGAAAATATCTCGCAAAAAGTAATAGCTCACATTTCTCTGATGTATAGCGGTTCAGCGCATGTCAAGGATTTTGGTTTAGGGCAAACGGATGATGACATTATTTGGCGTTTTGCAAAAAAAAATGATTACATCATTGTGTCAAAAGACTCTGATTTTCACCAGAAAATTTTGCTTTGGGGACCTCCACCCAAATTGATTTATTTGCGAGTTGGAAATTGCTCAACATCTTATATTGTTCAAGTATTTCTCAATAATTATTCCACGATTGCCGCTTTTGCTGAGAATGAAGATGAAAGTATTTTGGTGTTGATATGATTGTTTATTAACCATTCGTTTATTTTTCGTTTTCAAACTAGGTAAATGTCGGGTTACTGACCTACCTGGCTGAGCTACCATACTTATCACCATTAGTGGGGTGGGCAATAACATTGCCCACCAACTGAATTGACAAAGGAGTATTATTAATCATGATGAGAGTAAATATGCATTTATCAAATGACAGTTTTCCAGAACTCATTAATCGAACCTTGATGGGAGAACGAATCATTGTGCTCGTTCCCACGCCGGCGCGTGGGAACCAGAAAACTAACATGCTAGAACTTAGTCAGCTTATGATGGGTAGAACAAATCTTACACGCTAGTCAGAGCGAAAACAACCCATCTCCACTAGATTAAAGGAATGATATAAATAATGAGAGAGCCATATATATGATTATTGTAGAATTTCCCGCTTTTACTCGTGCGATTAACACACTACTTTCTGATGAAGAATACACTGAATTACAGTGGATGTTGGTACGCCAGCCAGATATAGGTGATATCATGCCAGGTGGTAAAGGGTTACGAAAAATGCGTTGGCGATTACGAGATAAAGGTAAACGTGGTGGAATGCGAGTAATTTATTATTGGGTAACTGCGAATGATCAAATTTTGATGTTACTCGCTTACGCTAAAAATAAACAAGATGACTTAACCGAAGCCCAAAAGCAAATTTTAGTGAAGTTAGTAGAAGAGGAATTAGAAAATGGATGAACAACACTTTAATGAACTCGTGACAAGCATTAAACAAGCTGGACAATTTTTGCGTGGTGAAAATAAACCATCGCGGACATTTTTTTTTGACAAACCAGACGTGAAAATGATAAGGGAAAAAACTGGACTTTCACAAATGCAATTCGCATACTTAATTGGAGTCAAAGTAAAAACCTTACAAAATTGGGAACAAAAGCTTCGCCAACCGACCGGTACAGCTGCTACCCTTCTTACCATCGTAGCACGCGAACCTGAAGTTGCTTTACGGGCATTACAAAGCGTGTGATTTTAAAGCCGAGTTGTTGCGTCGCTCACCAAAACACCGTAAAATTAGGTTTTTCGTTATTCACAAAATGAAATATTTAACGACAAGGATTCTATATAAGAAAGGATTAAAAACCAGAAATACTATTTTTGGCAAAAATAGTATTTCTAAATTTCTGGGTTTTATGCCCTGTTTTTCATCCCTTCTTATATACAATCCTTGTAGCCATGTAGCCATGTAGGGTGGGCAAACGTGTTTTTGTGTGCCCACCATTGAAATTAATCATCAATCAAACCTGTCAGGTTTAGTTTCGGGTTTTATTAAATCCGCATTCCTAACCATTCGTTTATTTTTAGTTTCCAATTATTTGTTACAAAAATGCTATAAAATGAAAAACTTGGATTTATTACAAAATTTTGATGATGACTTAAAGCAGTCATTAATAAGACAATTACGCAATCTTTGGACGCATACTTCAACGGCGATTGAAGGTAATACACTCTCTTTGGGCGAGACTGCTTTTGTTATTGAGGAAGGTTTAACGGTTTCCGGTAAACCACTGAAAGATCATGAGGAAGTGGTAGGGCACGCCAGTGCGATTGAGCTCATTTGGCGTTATATTGCGCGTGATAGTGGTTTCACAAAAGAAGATTTATTTGCTTTACACAAAGCCGTTCAAACAGAACGAATAATGGATATTTATAAACCTGTTGAAAATTGGAAAGTGGAGCCTAATGGAACGACAGCGATAACAGACGATCAACAGCAGATATTTTTAGAATATGCTGCCCCCAATGCCGTACCCGCATTGATGGATAATTGGTTTGAAATGATTAATGGTTTTTCTAAAGAGAAATTAGATAATAATCAGGCATTAACGGCTTATACTGAAATTCATCTCTCTTTGGTTAGAATTCACCCCTTTTTTGATGGTAATGGGCGTATTGCTAGATTAGTTGCTAACTTTCCTGTTATTAATTCTGGTTTGCCACCTATTATCATACCTGCTGACAAACGCAGAGAATATATACGCTTATTATCAAAATATGAATTAGTGGTTGGGCAACCGCAAGTTGGCGAACCCTTGTTGCCCAAAAAAGAACTTTTCGTTGATTTCAAGACATTTTGTGGAGAGTCATGGAAAGAGTCGCGAAAACTGGTTGAAGCCGCACGGGAAAAACAGTTGGTACGAAATCAACAGGCAAGTGTAGCCAGGTAGCCCACTATTGAAATTAATCATCAATATCATATTGGTGGGCAACTAAAACACGTTGCCCACCCTACATGGCTACTTCGCTATATCATCATATCCCAACGCCACCGCCGTTTCTCTACAAATATCACCTATCGCTTGTAAATCATTATTATCTAACACTTCACGTTTTTGTCTCACTGTTGATGCGCTGATTTTTTTTGTGTTATATAAAGGAGGTGCATCAGGAATTTGTTGTAGAATGCTTTTTAAGACTTTAACGGGCTGAGTGACTAACATTTCATAATGAACTAAAATCAGTTGATGGGCATTCATTAAGATAATTTCAGCTAAATAACGCCATAGTAAAGCCCTTTTTAAGGCTTCATCGGGTGTTGCGGCAATTTCTGCTAAACGTTGGTGTTGCCAGGGTGCCAAAAATGGATCATTGACATGCCCTACCGGAAACTCTGTCACTGCTGCCTGTTTGAGATGGGGAAAGCTTGTTTTCCAGGAGGCAATGCTATCAATGGGATGGCGAACACAGGCAATGATTGGGGCGTGAGGCAAAACTTGTTTTAACTGTGGTAATCTTGCCATATAAGTTAATGTATTTTTGGTACAAAGTAAAAAATCAGGGCGACTGACAACAGGTTGGTAGGGTGCCCTGACATCAATAATGGCTGTATCTTCAATGATTTTACCATTTTGTACTTTATTCTCGACAGGCAGCCCATCCAATATGTCGCGCCGTAAATCTTGATAAAAAGTGGCTATTTGCCAGGGTATTAAATCATTGGTTAAAGGTGTAAATATGGGTGCTGGCTCGTTAATAACCACACAATTTGGGATGGTATGTAATAGGCGACATAAGTAACTGGTGCCGCTGCGAGGGATGCCGGTGATAATGGCTTCTACTCTATTGTTTATTAAATGTTTCTTTTCTAAATTCTTTAAAAACCTGATAGGTTTCCAAAACCTGACAGGTTTGAGCGAAGTATAAGGTTTGAGTAATTGTGCCCAGGGTTCAGACGCTAAGATAAGTGTTTTGAGTAGGGGATAGGTTTCCGCTAATGCTTTGACGAGTTGATTTAGCCCTGGTTCGCGGCGTATAATATGGGACCAGTGGTAGTGACATAGAAAGGGTAAAGATTCTGGAGAATTTGACAAAGGCTTTAGGTGTGCGGGATAATTAAAACGCTCATCAAGGCAATGATAATCTAAATTTAAGCGAGCGAGTGCAATGGGTAAAGCAATTTGATCTAACCAGGGACGCTTGTTGGTAATCGAATGAGTGGCATCAATGATTTGACAACATTCTTCCCAGACGGGTTTGAGGGCGATACCATTTTGTATCGCAATCACCCCGGCATTAAAATAGGGCAACATCAATTCACCAGAGGTGCTGGTAATCACCCGTTGGTGTGGTAACGGTAAGTTAAATAAATCATAAATTTGTTTCCATACGCTGATATCAGAAGTAAATAGATTCAAGTCAGCAGGTTTGGCACTGAAGGGCGGATTGAAGGGAAAGTTAAATTCACGCAGACATAAAATATCACTATCTAAAAAAACGATTTGATCGGCTGATGTATCTATTCCTAAACAGGCGACTTTATTACCTATCGGATAATTTTCATCAATGTTATTAACGATGGGTAGCGAGCGTATTTTGAGTATTTGCATTAAAGCTTGGGTTTCATCAGATAGTCTACCCCAATGAGTCGTTGGTTCTGGGATAGCAGCCACTAATTCATAATCACCCTGCAAAAAGTGCTTTAATGAGGCAGCGAGTAACATGGATTTGATTTCTAACTCGCCTGACTGACAAACAAAGACAAAGGCATTTTTCATGTTTTTATTTAGATTGTAGAAGGTTAGAATATTTTGGTGTATAATTGGTTCTTTTATTAATACGAGGTACTTGCAAAAAAAGGGCGTGTTTACAACTGATAACTAATAACGAATAAAAAATATGCTTGAATTAACTAATGATATTATTATTCATTTAGATGCCCCTACAATGGTGGCAGAACAATTTAAACAGGTGCCGATTCAAGGATGGATTGTTTGTCATGCTGTTATACAAAAAGTATGGATTTCAGTAGAAAATGAAGGGATTCGTGATTATGAACTTAAATTGGTTGAGCGCCCTGATGTTGTTGAGGCTTATCCATCTCATTCACAGGTTAAGGGATTCATTGGTATTGTCCCTACAAATAGTTTAAATAGTCAATCAATCACTTTTTTCTTTAATGTAGATGGAAAAATATTATCGCATACTTTTCATTTAGAAGAACAAGAATCGTCCCCAACATTGCCATTTTTAAAAAGCATTAATAGCCAACTTTATGCAGATGATGTGGCGCAAAAAAGAACTCGCCTTGAGTCAACTCCCGTACATATTAACTTAGAAATTACTAATCGTTGTAATTTATCCTGTCCAACTTGTGCCAGGAATTATTGGGATAAAGAAAAAAATCAAATAGGCGATATGGATACGACAATCATTGATTTGCTGTCGCCCTATTTGGAACGCGCTTCATTTGTTGGATTATTGGGTTATGGAGAATCACTTCTTTCAGGCAATTTTAAGTCCATTGTGTCACAGGTGATTAAGTTTAACCCGACAATCGCAATGTTTAATAATGGAACCACTTTGGGGCGCAAATATGTTGATTTTATTTTAGATGCTGGCATCAGTGGATTAATAATTAGCATTGATGGTACTGATGAAGAAACGGTTAGACAGACAAGAACCGCATCGCTTGCTACGATTTTAAAAAATGTCAACTACTTAAGGCAAAGAAGCCTGGAACGCGATATTAAGACACCTCAACTGAGCTTGAGTTTTACAGCCAGTCAAAGAAATATTGAACAATTAATTCAACTGGTTGATTTAGCAAAAGAAAATGGTTTTTTGGAAATCCATATTGGTTTTGCAAAGATTTTTCATCCTTCTCTCGTAGCCGAATCGTTATTTTTGGATCAGGAACGAGCGATTCAAAAATTTCTACAGGCAAAAGAATATGGTGAAAAACAGGGAATTAAAGTGAATATTCCTCCCCCTTTTAATTCAAGCGTTGTTTGCCATCAGCCCTTTGAATTATTTATGGTGAAATGGAATGGCAGTGTTCGATTATGTTGTAGTACAGCGATAGAATCTGATCAAGCCCTTAATATTAATACAGGAAATCTTAAAGAGTTATCATTAGATGAACTTTGGAATGGAGAATTGGCACAAAGCGTGCGTTCCGGCTTGTTAGGTTTAGGAAAAATGGATAAAGTTTGTGCAAAATGCCCCTATACGGGATGCATATTAGAACGGTATATTAGAATACTTTAAATGGGTTTTGGCAACCAAAGCTAAAGCTTTGGATTCCAAGTACATAATTTTCACGATTTTAATTATAATTTAAAATTGAAGCGTATTCAAAAAATTAACTATAAGGTTTTATCCTATTAATCTTAAAATCCAATAAATTAAAAGAGCAAGTAATATTCAAATGAATACTGAAACCACACATCGTTTTGTAAGTCGCTTAACTCGTGGTACCCTAGCTTTAATATTAGCTGGTGGGCGCGGAACTAGGCTTAAAAACTTGACGGAATGGCGGGCTAAACCAGCTGTTCCTTTTGGTGGCAAGTTTCGTATTATTGATTTTCCCCTATCAAATTGTATCAATTCAGGCATACGCCGAATTTCGGTGGTGACTCAATACCGTTCCCATTCCTTAATTCGCCATATCCAAAATGGTTGGAGTTTTTTACGTGGGGAATTTGGGGAGTTTGTGGAACTGATGCCAGCGGCTCAACAACGTACCGAAGATTCTTGGTATGAGGGCACTGCCGATGCGGTTGCTCAAAACATTAACATTCTTCGTAGTCATAATCCGGAATATATTTTGGTTTTAGCAGGGGATCATATCTATAAAATGGATTATGGACCGATGATTGCCGAGCATGTTGAAAAAAAGGCTGATATGACGGTAGGTTGTTTAGAGGTACCTTTAGAAATGGCAAAGGGCTTTGGGGTGATGAGTACTGATGAGGATAGTCGTATTGTGCGTTTTTCGGAAAAACCGGCGCATCCGGAAGCCACGCCCAATGATCCAGAACAAGCTTTAGCTTCTATGGGTATTTATGTATTCAATGCCGAATTTTTGTATGAGCAATTAAAAATTGATGCCCTGTTATCGACTTCTAGCCATGATTTTGGTAAGGACATCATTCCCTCTCTTATTAAAAGCAATCGTGTCTTTGCCTATCGTTTTCGGGATGTTCAAAAAGGTGAAGAATCTTATTGGCGCGATGTGGGTACGGTGGATGCGTTTTGGGAAGCGAATATGGACTTAGTTTCGGTGACACCTCAATTGAATTTGTATGATCAACAATGGCCTATTTGGACTTATCAGGAACAATTGCCTCCTGCAAAATTTGTATTTGATGATGAAGAGCGGCGTGGTATGGCGGTTGATTCGATGGTATCGGGGGGATGTTTAATTTCGGGTGCTAAAATCAAGCGTTCCTTACTTTTTTCCAATGTCAAATTGAACTCTTATTCACTGCTAAAAGATGCCGTCATATTACCGGATGTTGAAGTGGGTAGGCATTGTCGCCTTAAAAAGGTGGTGATTGATAAGGGCGTATTGATACCTGCTAATACTATCATTGGGGAAAATCCTGAAGAAGATGCAAAGCGTTTTTATGTAAGTGAAGGTGGTGTTGTTTTGGTGACACCGGAAATGTTTGAACAAAAAATACACAATGCTAATTAGGTACCATCAATTGAGATATTGTACGGGCAATCCCTTGTGCTTGACGGGTATATTATTTTTTGCGATTTGCCTCAGTTTATGTTTCACAGTTCACAATTAAAAAAAGGATTAATAATTAATGTCTGAAAAATTCAAAGTCGTTTTATGCTGGCACATGCACCAGCCTGCTTATTACGATTGGCACAATAAACAATATCAACTTCCCTGGACTTATCTACATGGGATTAAAGATTATGTTGAAATGGCTGCCCATTTAGAAGCAGTGCCTGATGCCAGGGCAGTTGTGAATTTTGCTCCCACTTTGTTGGAGCAATTAGATGACTATGTGAAACAAATTCAGTCCTTTTTAAGTGATGGAACAATTATCCAGGACCCATTATTGGCAGCGTTAAACAGTCATCCAGTTCATATTCCCTTCATGGAACAACCGCAGGCTGATGATTCAGGTGAACAAACGAGTGAAGCGTCGTCCAAGACAGAGGCTCGTTTAATATTGATTGAACACTGTTTGCGTGCTAATCAAGAGCGACTCATTCAACGTTTTAAGCCCTATCAAGAATTGGTTGAATTGGCAGAGCCGCTTAAACAAAATGCTAAAGTCGTTACCTATCTGGATGAGCAATATCTTATTGACTTATTGATGTGGTATCATTTGGCTTGGTTAGGTGAAATAGTGCGCCGCGAAAATAGCACCGTGAAAGCCCTCATCAAAAAGGAGCGAGAATTTAGTGATGATGATCGGCGCCAATTGTTGGAAATTATCGGGGAATTATTAAGTGGAATCGTTCCTCGTTATAAAGCACTGGCTGAAAGTGGACAGGTAGAATTATCCGTCACACCTTACGCCCATCCCATTATGCCCCTACTATTGGATGTCTCTTCTGCTCGTGAGGCCATGCCAGATGTTAATTTAGACGGTATCTCCTGCTATCCGGACGGCAAAGAGCGAATACGTTGGCATCTACGGGAAGGGATTAAGGTCTTTGAACAGCATTTTGGCTTTACACCTCATGGCTGTTGGCCCTCTGAAGGGGGTGTCAGTGATGCGACAATCCTAGTCTCAGAAGAATTTGGCATCCGGTGGCTTGCCAGTGGCGGCTCGGTACTGCGTAATAGTCTGGAAAAAGCAGAAATGCAAAATCAATCTATGCACCGTCCTTATTGTTTATATAAAAGTCCAGTACGTTGCTTTTTTCGAGATGATAACTTATCCGACTTAATCGGCTTTGAATTTGCCAAATGGCATGCAGACGATGCCGTCAATAATCTCGTACACCATTTAGAAAACATTGCACACGATGCACCCAATTCTGGCGCAACGGTAGCATCTATTATCCTTGATGGTGAAAATGCCTGGGAATATTATCCAGAAAATGCTTACCACTTTCTCAGTGCGCTCTATAAAAAATTATCTCATCATCCCGAATTAGAATTAACGACGTTTTCACAATGTCTTGATGCTGGAGTTGCTGAATTACCCACAATCGTTGCCGGTAGCTGGGTTTATGGTACATTTTCCACCTGGATAGGCGATCCCGACAAAAACAAGGGTTGGCAAATGCTCATTGAAGCAAAGCATCTCTTTGATAAAATCTGCCCCCGTTTAACCCCAAAACAACGAGAAGCTGCCGAATATCAATTAGCCATTTGTGAAGGCTCAGATTGGTGTTGGTGGTTTGGAGGTCAAAATCCAAGCGCAGCAGTACGTGATTTTGATCGCCTATATCGATTGCACTTAACTCACTTATATCGACTCTTGGGCGAAACACCGCCTGAGTATTTAAATCATGCGTTTACTCACGGTGGAGGGGATCCTGCCGCGGGGGGTGTCATGCGTAAAGGACAGGAGGACTGAGCATGAATTCCGATTTTTTCAAACAACGGCGGGCGGGCATTTTACTACATCCTACTTCATTACCAGGTACCCCTGGTAATGGTGATTTAGGTCAACATGCCTACCGTTTTATTGATTTTTTAGCAGACAGTGGTATTTCGCTATGGCAAATGTTGCCCTTAGGTCCACCGTGTGAAGATTTATCGCCCTATCAATGTCAATCCGTACATGCGGCTAATTCATTGCTTATCAGTTTAGAGCGTTTAGTTGAAAAAGGCTGGCTGTCTGAAGATGCCTCTCCCTACTCTGAACACGAGTTAGAGCAAGCATTACAACACCTCTCTCAACAAGGCTGGCATCAAGAAGAACATTGTGAAACAGCTATGTGCTATCGCCTTGCTCGCCTAAAAGAGGCGCGAACCGGCTTTGAAAAACACGCCAGTGCTGATAACCGTACTGCTTTTGCTGAATTTATTGAAACTCAAGCTTATTGGTTGGAAGATTATGCGCTTTTTCGTGCCTTACAATCGGAACATGTTAAAAGTTTGAGAAGCGAACGCCTAAGGGCATTGAAAGAAATCCAAGATGACGACGCTTTAAATGCGCGTTTGAAGGCATTAGAAAAAGTCAATGGCTGGTGGGGTTGGGAAAAACACTTACGTGATCGTTATCCCCAAGCATTGGCTGAAGCACGAAAACGTTTGGAAGAGGTGATTGAACAACACCGCTTTGAACAATTTGTGTTTTTTAGCCAATGGCATGAACTTAAACAATATGCACACGAACACGGTGTTTATTTATTTGGTGATATTCCTATTTTCGTCGCACAAAATAGCGTTGATGTTTGGGCAAATCAAGATAATTTTTTATTAGATACCGAAGGACAACCCACCGTCGTGACCGGGGTACCGCCCGATTATTTCTCAGCAACAGGACAGCGTTGGGGTAATCCCCATTATAATTGGGATTATATGCAATCGGAGCATTTTAGCTGGTGGATAGCGCGTTTAAAAAGTGCTAAGTTATTATTTGATCTAGTACGAATTGATCACTTTCGCGGTTTTGAAGCCTCCTGGGTTATTCCAGCGCATTGTGAAACAGCCATTGAAGGTCACTGGATGCAAGTACCAGGGCATGCCCTTTTTGAAACTTTACAACAAAGCAATATTGATTTGCCTTTAGTCGCAGAAGACTTAGGCATTATTACTCACGAAGTGACAGCTTTGCGTGAGAGATTTGACTTGCCAGGGATGAAAATTCTCCAATTTGCCTTTGACGGCGGTCCAGATAATCCATATTTACCCCATAATCACATTGAGCATTGTGTGGTTTACACAGGCACTCATGACAACCAGACAACTTTGGGCTGGTTTCAAGAATTACCCGTGCACCTACAACAATATGTATGTGAATACTTACACACTCAACCTCACGAAATGCCTTGGTCCTTAATTGAATCCGCCTTTGCCTCAGTCGCACAATTAGCGGTTGTCCCTATGCAAGATGTGTTAGCACTTGATGGTCAACATCGCATGAATGTCCCAGGTGTCGAAAAAGGCAATTGGCGTTGGCGTTTTGAATGGTCACAAATGCCCCCTGGAGTAAATGATAAATTGCGTCATCTTTCCCATTTTAATGAAAGAGTGTCGGCGGATAATAATTAATGATGTATTTGGAATCCAAAATTATGCAAGGGCGAACACACTGGTTCGCCCCTACAATCATATAATACCTACGTGTTTCGACTAATACAAGTATAAATCGTATGGGAAATTCCACGCGAAAACCCTAAACCTTGTCATAAAACGGTCATATTTGCTTAATCTATTTGTCATTATTATATAGGATAATAATAACTTTATAAATTATCACTTGGAGAAATGATGAAAAAAATAGGCAGATACATAATCTTAGCCTTCTTAACGGCTCCCAGTTTAGTGCTGGCAAGTGGGCGCGATGTGATTAACATTGTAGGCTCATCTACCGTTTATCCATTTGCAACAGTAGTGGCTGAACGATTTGGTAAATCATCTAAATTTAAAACGCCTAAAATTGAGTCCACGGGTACGGGTGGCGGTATTAAATTGTTTTGTGCCGGTGTGGATATTAACACGCCTGACATTACTAATGCCTCGCGTCGTATGAAGCAATCTGAATTTAACCTATGTCAGAAAAATGGGGTGAAAAAGATAGTTGAAGTTTTGGTGGGTTATGACGGTATTGTGTTAGCAAACACAAAGTTGAAACCGCAAATGCAGTTATCTCTGCGAGATATTTTTCTAGCACTCGCAAAATCCGTACCGGCAACCGATGGTAGCGAAACCTTAATTGACAATCCTTACAAAACTTGGCAAGATGTCAACCCGAATTTGCCCGCCAACAAAATTGAGGTATTGGGTCCACCCCCCACGTCAGGTACACGAGATGCCTTCGCGGAATTAGCCTTAGAAGGTGGATGTCAAACCTTTTCGTTTCTGAAGGCTTTGAAAAAAAAAAACAAATCTCGCTATAAAGCGATATGTCATGGGGTGCGTGAAGACGGTGCCTATATTGAAGCCGGTGAAAATGATAACTTGATTGTGCAGAAGTTAGTCGCTAATCCAAACGCAATGGGTGTATTTGGATTTAGTTTTTTGGACCAAAACAGCGACATCATTCAAGGTTCTATTATTAATCTCGCGACGGCTGAATTTGAAAGTATTGCAGATGGGGATTACCCTATTTCTCGTCCACTCTATTTTTACGTAAAGAAAGCCCATATTGGCGTTATTCCTGGTATTGCCGAGTATATTACTGCTTTTACCAGTGAAGCGGCTTATGGTGAAGATGGCTATTTGACCGATAAAGGTTTAATTCCTTTGGATGATGCAAAACGCCAAATGATGCGTCAAAATGCTAATGATTTACAGAATTTGGATTTATAATTCTTATGGTAAATAGGTTTAAAATTGCACTAAGTATGTTAAGCATATCAAGCTTCATTGGATTAGGCATGGTAACTTCTAGTGATACTTTCGCCGATGAAAATTGGTCAGAACGGATTAAATTAAAGGGGGATTTCCGTTACCGTTACGAGTTTATTGGTGAAGAAGATAAAGATGATCGTCATCGTAACCGCATTCGTTTACGGCTTGGAATACATGCAAAGGTGAATGAAACGGTTGATGTAGCTGCAGTATTGGCGACCGGTGGTGAAGATCCCGTTTCTACGAATCAAAGCTTAGACAGCCAATCTTCAACTAAAGATATTCGGCTTGATCAAGGCTATTTTGCTTGGAAAGCCCTTGATGGTTTAACTGTTAAAGGTGGAAAATTTAACAACCCCTTTTATAAACCCGTCAAATCTGAATTATTATGGGATAGTGATTTTCGACCAGAAGGGCTTGCTTTACAGTACAATAAGAATAACCTTCTCTTTAACGGGGGATTTTTTTATGTGGAAGAGCGTAGCCAAGCAGATGATTCTTTTTTATTTGGTAGTCAGCTTGGCTATAGTGCCACAATTAACGGTACTAAAATGACTATTGGTACCGGGTATTTTGACTATACCGAAATAAAAGGATTGTCGCTCAGTCATTTTGATTATCTTGAAGCTGAAGGCGACAGTTTTGGCAACACTTTGGATGCAGAAGGCAAATTTGTTAACGATTATAAAGAATGGGAATTGTTTGGCGATGTCACTTTTAAAATCAAATCTCATGCGATCTCCCTATTTTTGGATTATGTTTTCAATACAGAAGCTGATGAAAACGAAACAGGCTATCTCGTTGGCTTCAAGGTGAACAAAGCTTCGATTCCTGGCTCTTGGGATTTTCGTTATATTTACAGAGAAGTTGAAGCTGATGCCGTTTTTGGGACATTTTCTGACTCTGATTTTATCGGTGGTGGCACCGATGGAAAAGGTCACGAATTAAATTTTGGTTATCAAATTGGCAAAGGTTGGAAATTATCAGCCACCTATTTTATGAATGAAATTGGTTTAGATGATGGACAAGATTATGATCGCGTCCAAATTGATCTCAAGTTTAAATTCTAAGTCAAAATGTAAGGTGGGCAAAGAATTTGCCCACCCTACGATACACTGCCATTAAGTTAAGGGCAGACACGCAGGTCTGCCCCTACCAAATCCCACGTATTATGTGATTGTAGGGGCGAACCTGTGTGTTCGCCCTCGCTTAACTTAATGGCAGTGACCCTACGATACTGATAATCACCTGCTAATAAATGAACGTTTCCACACTTTTAGTCACGCTCGTTGCACTTGCCTTATTCAGTTATGTTTTTGGCAAACAGCGAGCCTTATCAATTGCAAAACATAATCGTCGTCGTCTCCACTCTATACCCAGTTACTACGGTTACATGACCGCTTTATGGTGCGGATTGCCCGCCTTGCTGTTATTATTTCTATGGTTATGTTTTGAAACGGTCGTCATTGAACAACTTTTGATTGCCAGTTTGCCCAGCGATATTCAGAGTTTATCTTCAGGGCAATTAAGTTTGGTACTTAATGATCTGAAATTACTGGCAACCCAAGATTTAATGGATAGTCATACGGAACCCATGAAACGGGAAGCCGTGCAATATCTATTATCTATGCAAGCAACCAGTCATTCATTACGCACCATATTAGTTTTAGTATTAGCTTTTGCCGGTGCAGCTTGGGGTTTGAGTCGGGTTATTGGCAAAACGCCTGCTAGAATTTGGGTGGAAAAAGTTGTCTTATTCTTTTTGATTTTAAGTTCTACCGTTGCTATTTTAACGACAATTGGTATTATTTTATCGCTTTTATTTGAATCGCACCGTTTTTTTGGAGAAATACCGCCACAAGATTTTCTATTTGGCACTAAATGGAGTCCACAAACGGCACTACGCTCAGATCAAGTAGGCAGTTCTGGCAGCTTTGGTGCGATACCCTTGTTTCTTGGGACCCTTTTGATTTCAAGTATTGCCATGTTAGTTGCGGTACCCATTGGCTTAATGTCTGCCATTTATTTATCAGAGTATGCTTCTCCCGTATTTCGCTCTATTGCTAAACCTGTATTGGAAATTTTAGCAGGTGTACCTACCGTTGTTTATGGTTTCTTTGCAGCGTTGACAGTTGCCCCATTTATACGGCATTGGGGAGAAACAATAGGGCTTGATGTCGCCTCAGAAAGTGCTTTAGCAACCGGCTTAGTCATGGGCATTATGATTATTCCTTTTATTTCTTCCCTATCAGATGATGTGATTTCTGTGGTACCACAAGCATTGCGAGATGGTTCTTATAGTTTAGGTGTCACTCAATCGGAAACTATTCGTTTAGTCGTTATACCGGCTGCATTACCTGGTATCATTGGAGGAATATTACTGGCTTTTTCGCGCGCAATTGGGGAAACCATGATTGTGGTTATGGCAGCAGGATTATCCGCTAATCTCACCATCAATCCATTGGAAACGGTTACGACAGTCACCGTACAAATTGTCACGTTATTAACAGGCGATCAAGAATTTGACAGTGCCAAAACACTGGCTGCTTTTGCTTTAGCTATTATGTTGTTTATATCAACTTTAATCTTAAATATTATCGCTTTATATATTGTGCGTCAATATCGGGAAGAATATGAATAACACAGAAAAAATCAAAAAAAGTTTGAACAAACGTTATCGTAAAGAAAAACGCTTTCGGTTGCTGAGTTTATTGGCGGTATTGACGGGTTTTGCCTGTCTATTCATTTTATTAGTCGATATGATCATCAAAGCTTTGCCCGCTTTTATTCAAACTGAAGTCAAATTAGATATTCATTTTGATCAGGAAAAATTAGAACTTGCTGCCCATTTCGAGCCAGAAGAATTGCAAAACGCTAACTTTAGAGGCTTAATTAAGCAATCTTTACAACAGCGATTTCCAACAGTGCGTAAACGATCTGATAAGCGTGCTCTGATGCGATTAATCAGTGTTGATGCCGAATATCAATTACGTGATAAACTGCAAGCGGAACCACAATTATTAGGAGAAACTGTTCCAATTTGGTTATTGGTTGATGATGATGTCGATACTTATTTAAAAAGTGATAAACAATTTGGGCGTGTCAGTCAAAAACAAATTGCTTGGATTACTGAATTAGAACAACAAGAACGTTTTCAGAAACGCTTTAATTATTGGTTTTTCCAAACAGGAGATTCGCGAGAGCCAGAATTAGCAGGAATATTGGGTGCAGTAATGGGTTCCTTTTATACATTGTTAGTCACCTTGTTACTCTCTTTTCCAATCGGTGTCATGGCAGCCGTTTATTTAGAAGAATTTGCGCCCCGCAATCGTTGGATTGATCTGATTGAAGTTAATATTAATAATTTAGCGGCTGTTCCTTCTATCGTATTTGGTTTACTGGGATTAGCCGTCTTTATCAATTTTTTTGGTGTTCCCCGCTCTGCGCCTTTAGTCGGTGGAATGGTACTGGCATTAATGACTTTGCCAACTATTATTATTGCCAGTCGCTCTGCCATCAAGGCAGTATCGCCTTCAATGCGAGAAGCGGCTTTAGGATTAGGGGCTTCTAAAGTACAAGTTGCTTTTCATCATGTTGTGCCATTAGCGATGCCTGGTATTTTAACCGGAACCATCATCGGTTTAGCCCAAGCATTAGGAGAAACCGCTCCATTACTGATGATTGGTATGGTAGCATTTATTGTTGATATACCACAAGGTGTCACTGATGCCGCAACCGTATTACCGGTCCAAATTTACTTATGGGCTGATAGTCCAGAAAGAGCTTTCGTTGCTAAAACGGCGGCAGCTATATTGGTATTACTGTTATTTCTAGTAGCGATGAATGGATTAGCTGTATGGTTGCGAAAAAAGTTTGAGCGAATGTTTTAGCAATATTATTGACAATATGATAAATCAGATAATGACGACGACTAATATAGAACAAAAAGTAAACGAAACATGGGGAAAACCCTTCGTAGATAATGCTAAAATATCCATACGCAATATGGATGTATTTTATGCAGATAAACAAGCGGTATTTGATGTTAATTTGGATATTGCTAAACATGAAGTTATTGCATTGATTGGACCATCTGGCTGTGGTAAGTCGACTTTTTTACGCTGCCTTAATCGCATGAATGATACCATTCCAATTTGCCGAGTGGCAGGTGATATTAGTTTAGATGGCGAAAATATTTACGATACAAATATGGATCCGGTGCTACTTCGGGCTAGAGTGGGTATGGTGTTCCAAAAGCCTAATCCTTTTCCTAAGTCTGTTTATGAAAATGTGGCTTATGGACCTCGTTTGCATGGTTTAGCTTTGAATAGAGCAGAACTTGATGATATTGTCGTGACTAGCTTAAAGAAAGCGGGTTTATATAATGAGGTAAAGGATCGGCTGCATTCGATAGCGACTGGATTATCGGGAGGGCAGCAACAGCGTTTATGTATCGCTCGCACTATTGCGATTAGCCCTGAAGTTATTTTAATGGATGAACCGGCTTCGGCACTGGACCCAATTGCCACTGCTATCATTGAAGAACTCATTGACGAGCTGCGAAAAAATTATACCATTGCGATTGTAACACACTCAATGCAACAAGCGGCAAGAGTTTCGCAACGGACCGCCTATTTTCATTTAGGGCGTATTATCGAAGTGGGTGAAACCAGTCAAATATTCACTAATCCACAACACGAATTGACAGAAAATTATATAACGGGGCGTTTTGGTTAATATGAACAATGACTTATCCTTAGATTCACATATCTCCCGCCGTTTTAATGAAGAATTAGAAGAAGTTCGCCATAAAGTATTAGTCATGGGTGGCTTAGTTGAAAAACAAGTTGCTGACGGATTAACGGCTTTATTAAACTCAGATAGCAGTTTAGGTGAAGTCGTGGCGGGAGCAGATTTTGAAATTAATGCGATGGAAGTCGCTATTGATGAACAATGTACTCATATTTTTGCACGTCGCCAACCAGCAGCGAGTGATTTGCGTTTAGTGATCTCAGTGATTAAAACGATTACTGATTTGGAACGCATTGGCGATGAAGCTGAGAAATTAGGGCGTTATGCTATGCCAATGGCAGATAAAAAAATCACGCCGACTTATTTTGTCACATTACGCCATTTAGGTGAACATGTTAAAGTCATGTTACATAATTCTCTTGATGCTTTTGCCCATAATGATGTTGATGAGGCATTAACGACTATTGCCAGCGATGAACAGATAAATCAGGAATTTGAAGCCATTTCGCGACAATTGATTACTCAGATGATGGAAAATCCCCGTGATATTAAAAAAGCAATGCAAATTTCCTGGTGTGCTCGTGCTTTAGAACGTATTGGTGATCATTCCAAAAATATTTGTGAATATGTTGTCTATTTAGTTAAGGGCAAAGATGTACGCCATATAAGTTTAGATAGGCTTAATAAGCGAATAAATACTGATTAATAATTGGCTAAAATATCTCGTATTATGTTATGGTTTATCTCGTATTATTAGTAAACAAATCCGATTTTTTAAAATATTTCAGAAACGATGTATCCACGCTTTAGCGAAACCTTACTTAAAGAACTATTAGACGAGTTCCGCATTTTATATCTCACCGGTCCAAGGCAGGCTGGAAAAACCACATTGGCTCGTAAAATGGCTAACGATTTGGGGATGCACTATGTTTCATTAGATGAACAGACAGTGCTGGCATCGGCTCAAAGCGATCCTCATGGATTTATTGACAGTTTTACCGGTAAGCCTGTGGTACTGGATGAATTTCAATATGCGCCCGAACTGATTACGGCTATTAAATTAGCTTCTGATCAATTACAGCCGCATGAACGTGGGCGTTTTTTCTTGACGGGTTCTGCCGATATTTTCAGTTCTGCTAAGACGCAGGAAGCTTTACCAGGTCATATAGCAAGAATGGAACTTTATCCTTTGTCTATCACAGAAATAGTGGGTGGCAACTTTAACCTGATTGATTTTTTACTTTCAGATAGCTTATCTGTACCCGATAATCTTCCCAAACTGAGTCGCGAGCAGGTGGCACAAACACTGATTAATGGGGGTTATCCCGAATTGCAAACTAAAAGTCCCCGTGCGAAACAAATTTGGTTCCAGTCTTATATTCAGGGTCGTTTATTCAAGGATTTTGAGAGTATTTATCATGCTAAAGGTGACTATCACACGAAACTGAAAGCACTCATTCCTTATTTAGCTGGATTAAGTGGCAATCTGTTGAAATATGCTAGTATTGCCAATGACTTAGGTCAGAATGATAAAGTCGTTAAATCCTATATCGAAGCTTTGGAATGGATGTTTATTGTCAAACGTGTCTTCCCTTTTGTTAAAAACAGTGCGAAACGCCAAACCATTGGAATGCCTAAGTTACATACAGTTGACACGGGATTAGCTTGCCATCTGCTTGGCTTGAAAAAACCGCAGCAATTGCTGACATCAGAATTTTATGGCGGTTTGCTAGAAAGCTTTGTGGTGATGGAATGCTTTAAACATATCATGTGGGCAGAAGAAATCGTCAATATCTATCATTTTCGAGATGGGAAGAAAAATGAAGTGGATATTATTTTGGAGCAAGCTGACGGTTATTTGATTGGTATTGAGGTTAAGGCTTCCAACACTGTGCGAGAAAGTGACTTTAAAGGGCTTCGACAATTTGCAGAATGGGTTGGAGAACGGTTTAAATATGGGCTGGTATTTTACACGGGCTCAAGACTACTGCCATTTAGCTGCGGTTCGATCCCGTATTATGCTATTCCGTTATCGGTGTTATGGTTGTAGCCAAAATTATTAATAGGACGTAGGGCGAACACATAGGTTCGCCCCTACAGTTTTATGTAGGGTGGGCAATGTCTTTTTATTGCCCACCATCCTTAGATAGAAAAGCATCGATGGTGGGCAAGAAAAGGACCTTGCCCACCCTACACAAAAATTTATGACATTTATATCATTTAAGTCATTGATAATTATATTAAATAATCATTAACCATTAACAATTAACCATTAACCATTGCTATATGATCCATATATTAATCGTAGAAGACGAACCCGAAATCCGCAAGATGGTATGCTTTGCCTTGAAAAATGCGAGTTATGAAACTAGTGAAGCGGAAAATAGTGAACAAGTCCAGCGTTTACTCGTCGATAAACAACCTGATTTAATTATTGTAGATTGGATGTTACCCGATCTCAGTGGTATCAAGCTAATACGCAAGATAAGGCAACGTGAAATTCATCTACAAACGCCCATTATTATGCTGACTGCCCGTTCTGATGAAGAAGACAAAGTGAGTGGATTAGATGCGGGGGCTGATGATTATATGACAAAACCGGTTTCTATTCGAGAATTATTGGCACGGATAAAGGCGTTATTGCGCCGTAGCCAAGGCTATGAAAATATTCTCACTGTGGGTCATTTACAACTTAATGAGACGGCGCATACGCTACATATTAATCAAGAACTTGTCAATATAGGCTATACTGAATTTAATTTACTGAAATTCTTTATGTCTCATCCTAATTGGGTTTATTCTCGTAACCAGTTGTTGGATTTTGTGTGGGGAGAAAATGTTTTTATAGAAGAACGCACCGTTGATGTACATATTTTACGATTAAGAAAAATACTAAAAATTTATGATGCGGATAAAATGCTTCAAACCGTTCGGGGTATTGGTTATCGTTTTTCGGCGGATTTAAAAAATCATTATGTCTGAGCCTTGGTCTGTAGAAAGTTGGCGTATCGGTGCTATCCTCATTGCATTGTTTGTCATTTGGGGACTGACCGGTAATTGGCTACTCGCAATCTTACTTCCTTTGATAATATATATAAGTTGGCTTATGTATCAGCTTTATTGCTTGGAACGTTGGTTGAGTTCTGGTTTAAAAAGTGGCGAAGCACCCGATATGAATGGTGTTTGGGGCTTAATTATCCAACATATTTATCGTCAAAAACAGCTAGAAAAAAAGCATAAGAAAAAATTTAAGGGCTTATTGAAGCGATTTAACTCAGTGGTATCTGTTTTTCCAGATGCGGCTATCGTTTTAAATCAACATAAAGAAATTGAATGGTCCAATAAAGCGGCTAAAAAATTACTGGGGATAGAGAATATTCGTGATAGAGGGCAACATATTGGTAATTTGATTCGTGTGCCGGCATTTCAGCACTGTTTGCAGTCTAAGAATAATGATTGCACTTTAGAATTAAATTATCCTTCCCAAAGTCATACTGTTTTGCGTTTGATTCTCTTTGGCAAGGGACAATATTTGTTAACCGCCTGTGATATAAGTCAACAAATAAATCTACAACGAATGCGTGAAGCTTTTATAGCTAATGCCTCGCATGAATTACGGACTCCATTGACAGTGATTGCGGGTTATTTAGAAATTATGGAATCCCATCCTGATGTCCCTGAAAATTTGCATGAACCGATCATCAGTGCCTTATCACAAGCGAATCGTATGGGACAAATTATCGAAGACTTACTGACTTTGTCGCGGCTAGAAACCACAACGCATTTATCAAAACAGAGTGGTACCGTTGTTGATGTATCACTTATCTTAGCGAATATCGTTAGTGATATACAAAAAACGGTGGCGATGGATAGCCATATTTTGCACTTAGACACAGATTCTACTCTAAAAATTCGAGCAGTAGAAAGTGAAATAGACAGTGTTTGTTTGAACCTTATTAAAAATGCTGTCAAACATACGCCGGCTGGTACGACAGTGCAGATTCGATGGTTTTTAAATGAGACTGGGCAAGCCTGTTTAGAAGTTATTGATAATGGAAAAGGTGTTCCGGCTAAGGAAATACCCTGCCTGACAGAACGCTTCTATCGTGTTAATGTGGGGCGTTCCCGCCAAGTGGGTGGCACTGGTTTAGGGCTTGCCATTGTCAAACATATTATGGAAAGACATCAAGGTTATCTTTTGATTAGCAGCCAAGCTGATATTAAAACACAATTTATAGCTTGCTTTCCCGTTTATCGGGTATACTGCACGCGGGCATAATTTAAACTTTTATGTAGGGTGGGCAAGGTCTTTTTTGTGCAGCGGCTTCCTCAAATAAGAAAAGTTCAGTTTGTGCCCGTGTGCAGTATATCTAAGAGAAAATATTGTGTCTGATGAAGGAAACGGTGGCAATATTCGCATTATACAAGTTGTTGTAATCCTTATATAAGTAGGTACGCATAAGTCTTTTAACCTTTTTTTGAAGCTTGATCTCCGATTTTTTATTTTCGATGCTTTCTTGAGAGCTTCATTTGAAAGTCAGTAGAAATCCGATTTTTTTCAAAAATCGGATTTCTTGATTCAGGGCATATGTCTAGTACAACGGATTTCAGAATTCAACGGATTTAACCAAACACACCCCTCAAGCAATCCGTTATATTCTCAAATCCGCTGTTCTCAATCAGGGCATTAATAACCCTACAAAAATACGGAAATACCCCTAGAAAAAATCGAGCAGGGGCGCTGCCCCTACAACCCCGTTAAAGAAAAAAAATAAAAAAATAAAAGGGAAAAAGTGTTAAATATCAAAGGGTTATCCTGGCGAGGCGAAAGCCGACGTAGCTGCCGCGGAAGTCGCGCGAGTACCAGTTACGGAGCGCCGTCCGCACGCTCCGCGCATCGATGAGCCACGAGCCGCCGCGAACCACAGGCAGCCGACTCTCACTACTAAACCACTTAGCCAACAATCCTTTTTTTCCCCAAATACTGCCATCACTCGGCGCACCCTTATAATTATCATGCCAAGCATCCGCACACCATTCCCAAACATTGCCGTGCATATCGTACAAG
Organism: Gammaproteobacteria bacterium; assembly: GCA_003645255.1. Taxonomy (GTDB): domain Bacteria; phylum Pseudomonadota; class Gammaproteobacteria; order Beggiatoales; family Beggiatoaceae; genus QNES01. Next base: position 637 of record QNES01000044.1, on the reverse strand, counting down.
CCAAAGGCATTCGGTGGAAAACTGCCTACATCGGTCGTAGAATTACCACCATAGTTAGCTAAATCCGTCGTGATCGTTTCCCCAAAGTAAAAGGGCGTCGTTGTTCCAGCACGACAGGCATATTCCCATTCTGCTTCACTGGGTAAGCGATATTCTTTGCCTGTTTTTTCGGAGAGTTGTTGACAGAATTTGACTACGTCATCCCATGAAATGTTTTCTACCGGGCGATTTTCACCTTTAAAAGAGGATGGATTATTACCCATCACGGCTTGCCATTGGGATTGGGTGACGGGATATTTAGCCATAAAGAAGGGTTGAACTGTTACAGGATGGGGTGGTTTTTCATAATCACGTTCAGTGGAACCCATCGTAAACTTTCCACCTGGGATATAAACCATATCTAACGTGACACCCTTGCCCAAATCTTCTGTTTGATAACGGGCTGGTTTTTCTTCACGGTTAGTGATTTTGCCCTTACTATTAACTGTGACGATTTCAAATTGGAAGAGTTTGCCATATTGCTCTTCTTCTCTTGGTTTAATCGCCTTTAAACGACTAATCAATACCTCAATAGATTCAATACGTTTTGCCGGATTAGCGCGAGTACAACTATTAAGCAACTCATACCAACCCGGTG
>QNES01000043.1 GCA_003645255.1 Gammaproteobacteria bacterium | reverse complement strand
TTGGGGTCAGAGTAAAATTAATAATTTATAGAAATAACAAAAAAAACTACCAATCAATATCTATACCTAATTGGTGATAAATGGTTCGCTATATAAATTAATGTTACTCTGACCCCAATTATTCGGGGACAGCCAGGTAGGATAGGCAAACATAACCACTCGCTTCATTAATATTTATAATCGTTTGTCCACCTGCTGCTTGTCAAATGAATGGGGGCAAACGGTCACTTGCATTGTCAAATCAATTGGTTCGTGTTTGCCCACCCTACCTGGTTGAAAAGAATACTTTTTGCATAAAAGGTGAGCTACATTTTTTGCCCAGCGCAAAGTTAATCAGATAAGACTTTGCTCCCAATTTCTGTTATGATTCAAAAATGATTTATTCTGTCAATTGATATAACGGGAAAATTTATGTATCAAGAACTTTTTAAAGCTTTTGAGAATGTGAAAAATCTAGGCGGTAAAGCTTGGGAACATGCGGTGGCTATTGACTTTTTTCAGAGTAGTCACATTGAGGATTGTTCTATTCACTGTTTCCATTATCAACAAATGTTTGAGTGTTTCTTAAAACAGGTTTTGGAAACGAAAAGCCAGTTTGGTGCTTATTCTAAATCACATCAACTCAACAAATTATTAGAAGAGGTGATTTCCACTACCGCATTTAAGACGAACAAGTCTAAATACCGAGGTGATTTAATTGCCATTACGGTTTGTGCTGAGGAATACAGATATAATTTTGACATTGATTGTCAAGGATATTTTGAAAGCGTTGCTGTTTGCGATGACTTAATCAAAGAATTGATTGAATTTGAAAAAAAAGTAAACGAGCAAGCGAAGCCTATCATTCAGAAACTATCATAAAATTCGATGATCAAATTTCTTGTAAATGATTGATTTTAAAATAAATATTATTTTAAGGGCTAACAAATAAATTAACTTGAAAATCAATAAGTTACCTATTTTATGCCTTAAAAATCTGTCATCTTAAAGCCAAATCACATCAAAAAATTGAGTACGCTTTAAAGCTTGGATTAAAATTGTATCTGCTAAACAGGTTGGTATCGTATTGATGAACTCATTGGCAAAAAATATAAAGCGGTAGCGGAGTACACCGTGCTAATGCGCTACAAATAACCTCTGACAATGGCATTATCGTTGCAGGTGAATCACTATCTAAACATTCCAAAAAAACAAGGGCTTGGATATTAAAATGGGATGCTAGGGGGCATCAAAGTTGGAAACTGATGTTTAATGATGTGAATGGTAAAGCCTACGCTTTACAAGCCACCTCCGATGAGGAACTCATCATGGCAGGTTATGGTGAATCATCAGGCAAAAAGCAGACTTGGGTATTGAAGTTTGGAGAGTAACGCGTGGCAATACGCCCTTGACATCAATCACAATCCCCGATACGATTTTGATGATATTCGTAAAATGGTGTGCTTTATCCCCATGGCTTTTAAAACGGGCAATAAATTAGGCTGTTTATTTTCATCTACCGGGGTAAGGCTAGAAATCCGATTTATTGAAAAATCGGATTTTCTGGGTGAAAGACGGGTATATTTTTTATAATTAAGGAATGCGGATTTAATAAAACCTCGATTCGAGGTTTGAGTTTTTTGAAGAAAACCTCGAATACTAAACCTGTCAGATTTGACAAATCAAGTTTTGGATTTATTAAATCCTGAATCCTAAGTAGCGGGTTCAATAACAATAGGAGAACGAGGCCAAGCTGATAGCAAAGCTTTTACCAAAGTGGCTAAGGGAATAGCAAAAAATACACCCCAAAATCCCCATAACCCACCAAAAACTAATACTGCCATAATAATGGCTACAGGATGTAAATTTACCGCTTCAGAAAATAATAAGGGGACTAAGACGTTGCCATCTAAAACCTGGATAAGCGTGTACATACCCACAGTCCAAAAAAATTCTTGTCCAATACCCCATTGGAAATAAGCGATAATGATAATGGGAAAGGTCACCAGCACCGCACCCACATAAGGAATAATCACAGATAGTCCAACGAGTACCGCGAGTAATGGCGCATAATTCAAATTCATATAGGCAAAAGGAAAATAGCTAAAAGTACCCACCAGGAAAATTTCATACACTTTGCCCCGCACATAATTGCCCATCTGTGCATCCATTTCAATCCAAACGTTTTTAGCAACTGTGTGTTCTTTTGGTAAAAACCCCACAAACCATATGCGAATTGTTTCCTTGTCTTTGAGAAAAAAAAACACCAACAGCGGTACTAAAACTGAATACACGACTAAAGTAATCACCGCTGGGATCGAAGCCAATGAATAAGATAATACTGATTGCCCTATTTCTTGCACCCTGTTACGTATTGAGTTAATAATGCTTTCGACTTGTTCAGCGGAGATCATTTCAGATTTTTCAGGCAAATCTTGTAACAATTGTTGACCTTTTGCCACCATACTAGGTAGTTCATGAACCAATTGAGTTAATTGGTACGAAAGTAAGGGCAGCAAAAAAACGACAATAAACATCAATAAAGTAATAAATGTCAAATAAGTCACAATAGCAGCGATAGGACGTGGAATATGCCAACGTTGCAGGTTTATAATTAAACCATCTAGTAGGTAAGCAATAACTAAACTAGCAAGTACAGGAGCCAGCATTTCACTCATGGTCATTAAAATGGTGAAACTGGCTATCAATAATATGGCTAATAATACAGCTTGGGGATCTGAAAAATAACGATGAAACCAATCCTTTATAACTTTTATCATGTTGCTTTTTCTCGTATTAATTCTTCGTAATGTCGCAAAAATATCGTTTCTAATTTATCAATGACTTCAATTTTATCACGCCCATGCATAATATGTTCACTCATCAAGCAAGAAGTTTCATTAAGCATCACCGCTTTATCAAGCATGGGATAGCTTTGCGCCAGGCGCTTAATTGCAGCAACGACTGATTCATCAGGTGGGCGTGGCTTGATTTGAGGTGCAGCAGGCGGCTTAGGTTCCTTTATCGAATTAGAGTGTAAAAACTCGGCAAATGCCAATAAAGTTTGTTGTTGTTCAGGTGGTAATTGTCTAAAAATACGCTGCAGCTGTTGTTGTTCTGATTTCATCTGTTTTTAATTAATGTTTAGGAATGTGTCTGAAATAACTTCGACAATTTTAGGGTAACCACAAGGGATAACCCCTACGGATTTTCACATTATATAGTGGTAAGATTGAAGGTTAGCTTAATCATTAAATCTCGTACCTGTCCACAAAGAACGTGTCTGAAAAACTGCCGTACTAAAGCGTTGCCCTTGCACTTGTAAATGGCGCATTAAAACGAAATTAAACAACAATGAATTATAATGGCGCAGTTGTGCCAAAAATTTCGCCTGTTCAGTTGTAATATATTGTTTTTCATGAAGCCACTTTAAAGAAATAATTGGGATAACCGCAGGTAGTGGGTAATCAGAAGCATAAAGTAAACGTGGGTGCCAGTCCTTACGAGTAATCAGCGTTTCAATACATGAAACCCGGTCAATTTGCATAACGGCAGATAGATCACCCCATAAAAGCTTTTCATAATGTGCTTCGTCCATGAGCCTACTAAATAATTCAAAATTGGAGACCAAGGGTCCATTTGGACCTTTATCGGTATCATGATTATAGCCTAATGAGGCACAATGAGCAATAACGACTTTGACACCTTGATCTAAAGCCCGTCTTAATGCTAAAGGATTGCCGTAAGCTTGAGTATGAGTCCCACTCACCGCCTTTTCATCACCACAATGACACAATAAGGGTAAATCCCAATGCGCCAGGGCTTTATAAAAACGATCACAGAGCGGTGAAGCTGGGTCCATTCCCATTGCCGGTGGTAACCATTTGACCCCCCGCGCACCTTCAAAAAATGCTTTTTCTAAAGCTTCGACGCAATCCTTTCGATAGGGATGAATTGAGGCTAACCATTCAAAAGTATCTGGTGATTGTTTATGAATCTTGCGAGCATAGCTATTAGGGGTATAAAAAGCGGTTTGTTCAGGTAAACGTTCACCTTGTTCATTATAACTATAATCATAAGCTAGAAGAACAAAACGGGAGCCTTGCCCCCAGCGTAAACTTTTTAAACGCTCCACAAATCCTTCATCTATTGTTCTATCAGGTAGTGGGCATGAAGCATTCAGATAAAAACGAAATTGTGTATAATGTTTGAAATAGAGTATATTAAGTGAACGGGGATTAAGCCAAATGCCACTATCAGAGTCTCCAATACCGATTAAATGGACATGCCCATCCCATACTTGTGTTATGTCAATGCCTTCAAAGGCTGAAGATATAATTTCATGTTTAGCCAATTCTGAAGGTAACTGACTATCTAAACATGCGTTAAAAAATTGATTATCATCAGGCCAATATTTGGATAACCTAAGGGCATTGAAACCATAGTAGGCAGATACTCCTCCGCCGACTCCTAACAAACCTAATAAACTAATGAAATAACGGCGTTGCATTTTTAGTTATTGATATAATGAACAATGTGAATGGGAAATAACTGGTCGAAAACGAATAAAAAGTGAATTAGACTTACCTGCAAATTTTTGGATTTTCGTAGGGTGGGCAAGGTCTTTTTCTTCTTGCCCACCATCATCGCCTACATAACATGCCATATTATGCCCGTGCGAAGTATACATTAGCAATTGATTTCAAGGCTGATTAGTTAGCCAATTTTATTGAATTCCGATACCGATCTGATTTATCAATAAATTGATCATTTTGACTGTCGCCTGAATAGCAGCCATATTTTGATCTGGATTGACTCCCCTGGTAGTCAGCGTGGTTGTTTGCCCATTTTTTAGCACTATTTGCCAAGTAATCGCTGCTTGAACGAGTGCGTCGGTTTTGCCACCAGGTGGAATAGTGACTTCATAATCCAGTAGTTGGGGGACTTGAATCTGAAATTTTTGTAATATTTTTCGTAGCGCATTCATAAATGCATCATAACCACCGTCGCCCTGTGCATAAGCATCGACTTTTTGCCCTTGATAAGCACATTGTATCGCCGCCATTGATTTCAATTTATAAGTCGAATTGAGGGAACAGCGTAACAATTTAAACGGGATATCTTGTGGAGTTTCAAGAATATCGCTGATTAAATAAGGTAAATCTTCGGTGGTGACGACTTCTTTTTTATCTCCCAACTTGATAATTTTTTGTAAAAGCACTTTCTTCTCTGATTCAGACAGTTCATAAGAAAGTTCTTTTAAGCTCATTTCCAAGTTAGCTTTTCCAGATAATTTACCCAGGGCATATTTTCGTTTTCTGTCAAAACGTTCTGGCATCAAATTATTACCATATAAATTGCCTTTTTTGTCAGCATCGGCATGAATACCTGCCGTTTGTGTAAAGACATTTTTACCATAAATCGGTTTATTATTCGCCATCCTTTGTCCAGAAAACATTTCAACCGTGCGTGAAATCTTGTGGAGTTTCTTTTCGTCAACATTAAAATTGACATCTAAAAAATCCTTAATGCTAATCACGATTTCATCTAGCGGCGCATTGCCTGCACGTTCTCCCATGCCATTAACCGTCGCATGAATACCTTTCACCCCCGCTTTAACAGCTGCCATAGCATTAGCCGTACCCAATCCATAATCATTATGAGAATGGAAATCAAAATGCACGCCAGGGTATCGATTAACAATAGTTGAAACATAATGATAAGTTTCAAATGGATTAAAAATGCCCAGAGTATCGGGCAACATGATCCGTTGAACTGGCAACGTTAATAACACATCAATCATAGAATAGACATAATCGGGAGACGTTTTTATCCCATTAGAAAAATCTTCCAAATAGACATTAACCTCTATGCCTTGTTCAGCTGCATACAGGATCGTTTCTCGAATATCTTCTGCATGTTGTGCGGATGTTTTTCTCAATTGCTCGGTGCAATGTTTAAGTGAGCCTTTCGTTAATAAATTAACTCGTTGAACACCAACGGTTTTTGCCCAATCAACCGATTGATTTTTATCAACAAAACTCAAAATTTCAAATCTATCCACAAGATTGACGGATTTTGCCCAATCCAACATTTTGATGACAGATATTTTTTCGCCCTCTGACACTCTAGCAGAAGTGACTTCTAGCCGATCCACTTTTACCTCTGTTAACAACATTTTGGAAATAGTCAATTTTTCTTCCGCAGGATAAGAGACATTTTGCATTTGTTCACCGTCTCTCAGAGTAGTATCCATTATTTCAATACTTTTATTGTTTTCCAATATGCTCTCCTCAATAATTTATAGAAATTCGATTTTTTGAAAAATCGGATTTTTGAATCGCAATATAAGATTCCGCTTTTTGCCAAGAGTTCGGAGTTTTTAGCCATTGGCACGTAGTTTCTGTTTATAGTCTTGATAAATTTGCCAAACTTGTGACCATAAAGCACCTGGTTGTCCGTTACCAACTGGTTTGTCATCCAGGCTAATGATTGGCACAATTTCACGGGTAGAACTGGTGACCCAAATTTCTTGAGCAGAGCGTAATTGGGCTTGGGGAATATTGGCTTCCCGACAAGGTAATTTTGCTTCTCGCATGGCTTCAAGAATTAAATCGCGGGTAATCCCTGGTAAAATAAATTGGCTCTTAGGTGGCGTAATGGCTACCCCTTCGACTACAATAAATACATTACTAGCAGCCCCTTCCATCATATAACCATCACGAATTAAAATCGTTTCCGCTGCACCAACTTCAATCGCTTGCCGACGTAGTAATACGTTAGCTAATAAGGCAATGGATTTAATATCGCAGCGTTGCCAGCGCGTATCGGCACAAGTAATAGCTTTCACACCGGTAGAGGGGGGCTGCGCTTCAATGGAATCACTCATCATAAACACGGTGGGTACAACTTGCTCTGGAAAATTATGGTTTCGCTTTGCTGAACCACGTGTCACTTGCAAGTAAATGGATTGCTCCCCCCCATTGTTACGGTCCACTAAGGTTTCTAAAATCTCACCCCATTGTTCGTTTGTCAATGGATTTTGTAACTTAATGTTTTTTAAACTATTTTCTAAACGTTGCAAATGGGCTTGTAGCCTAAAGAGATGCCCACCATAGACGGGGATGACTTCATAGACACCGTCTGCAAAAATAAAACCTCGGTCTAATACCGATACTCGTGCCTCTTCCAGAGGCAAAAATTCACCATTAAGATAAACGATCATAGCTATTTAATAAAAGAATAGTGAAAAAGAATCTATCAATCTCTTCCAAAAAGAGCCTTTTTCAATGGAAGAGAGCGCAATGAGGGGACGTTCTGAAATCACTTGATTGCCTAAATGTATTTTCAGTGTGCCATAGGTTTTGCCAGCAACAACAGGAGCCATAATATATTTGTCAATATACAAGGTGGCATTGAGTTGCTTATATTGATTTTCAGGCACAGTCACATATAAAGATTTTTCCAATCCGAGTTGTAATAGAGTCGCTTTGCCGTACCATACTCTTTCAAGATCAAGGGGTTCGTGTGCTTTATACAAGGAATAAGTGTCAAAAAAGCGGAACCCATAATCCAGCATTTTTTCACTCGCCTTTGCCCTCGCTTTTTCACTTTTAGCACCCATAATCACGGAAATTAAGCGCATTTCGCCGCGTTTAGCGGAAGCTGCTAAACAGTAGCCTGCTCCACTGGTATGACCGGTTTTTATCCCATCAACGCTAGGATCGCGTCGCAATAATAGATTGCGATTTTTTTGAGTAATCTCATTAAAGGTAAATTCACGTTCTGAATACCAGCGATAATACTCTGGAAAATGGCGTACCAGGGCATAAGCTAACAGGGCAGTATCACTGGCACTACTATAATGTTCTTCAGAAGGTAAACCGGTACTATTCATATAATGAGTATTTTTCAAACCCAGGCGTTGTGCTTGTGCATTCATTAAAGTGGCAAAAGCTTCTTCAGTTCCCCCTATCAATTCTGCTAGTGCGATACTTGCGTCATTACCGGATTGGATAATCATGCCTTTGAGCAAAAGTTCTACCTGGACTTCAGTTCCGACTTCAAGATACATGCGCGATGTGTACTCACTCATATTCTGTGCTTTTTCACTGATTTTAACTTTGTCAGTGAGTTTAATCTTGCCGATACGCAGTTTCTGAAATACTAAGTAAGCGGTCATCAACTTAGTTAAGCTGGCAGGCTCAATCCGCTCATCAGCATTCTTCTTCATAAATATCTTGCCACTATAAAAGTCTTGCAAAATATAATTACGTGCCGCAATGGGTGGCGGCGTAGGAACTAATACAGTAGCAAAAGCCAGGGGGGAGCTTGAAAAAAATATCAAGCTTAATAGTAGTAAACTGAATTTATTCATCATTAACAATTCCCGATTCCCAATTCCCAATTATCTGACAACACGTACTTCCACTTTTTGCGAGGGACGTTTGGTTAATCCCAGATGACGGGCTGCCCAATAAGACAATTTAATTATGGCAGTATGACTATATAGGCGATCATTGATGGTGACGGTCATACTACGACCGGTTTTCAAATTTTTCACTCGAACTCGTGTATTGAGCGGTAAACTCGCATGTGCAGCTGTCATTCCGTATAAATCATAAATTTGACCACTAGCAGTTTTGATACCGTGAGCCTTTACCCCATACCAGGTTGCAACACCTCGTGCCATATAGTTGCGGCTGTCTATGGGGGAAGGCCGTTTTTTTGGAGCATACCGAACGGTTGGGTTAGTTCGTGGACTGATTCTTTCACGCGGTGCCCTAGTAAGGGCAATCCCTTGTGGTTGCCCTTTCGATGTAGTGGGTGGAAATTGAGAGGGTACTTGTGTATTAATCACCGGTGGTGGGGTAGGTGCGACAGTGCAACCCACGCTTCCCATTAAAAATAATCCTACAAGATGTAGGGTCAATCCATTGTGGTTGCCCTGTATCAGAATAAAATTAATAAGTTTGAGCATAACGATTAGCAATCTCCTGAGCCAGTTGATAAACAGCCATCGCATAACGTTTACTACGATTATAGCGAGTAATCACATAATAATTTTTAAAACCCAGCCAATAGGCGGTTCCAATTTCTGTTTTTAAATCTATAAACAGTCCTAAAGTGTTATTAGATTCATTACCATGATATAGCAACCCTTTTTGCTTCAGTTTCCAAATAGGGTATTGTGGTTCAAATTTAAGGGCAAGCAGATATTCTATCGCATTTGGACGTACTTGAGTTGCTTCAATCACAGGTTGTCCTGTTTGCCAACCATGTTCGCGAAAATAATTCGCAACACTGCCGATGGCATCAACATTGTCTGTCCAAATATTGCGTTTACCATTGTTATCAAAATCGACTGCATAACGGCGGAAACTACTTGGCATAAATTGCCCTATACCCATCGCGCCTGCATAAGAACCTTTTTGCGCTAACGGATTAAGCCCTTCTTCTCGGGTAAGTAGCAAATAATGTTTCAATTCATCCCGAAAAAAGTCAGCACGTCTTGGATAATTAAAAGCCAAGGTTTTAAGGGCATCAATCACTCTAATATTGCCTTTATTTTTACCATAAATAGTTTCTACCCCAATAATGGCAACTATGATTTCGGCTGGGACTCCATAAGTCCTTTGTGCCTGTTTAAGAACCCGATCATTTTTTCGCCAGAATTTAACGCCTTTCTTGATATGAAGTTCAGTGATAAAATTTCGGCGATATTTATACCAGGGCCTCGCCTTACCTATAGGACGGGACATAATTTTAAGGATACTTTTCTTAACTTTCGCTTTGGAAAGTAGATAAATCAGTCGAGATTTATCAAAGCCATGTTGTGCTACCATGTTGTCAATAAATGCTTTTTGGCTAACCTGGACTGCCATGACGCTAATATTGCATAGTAATAGCCCCGTTAGTGTGAAAGAAGTTATGAATTTCATGTTGTTATACTGCTAACTGTTGAGTTTTAGTCGTGAAGGTGGGCAACAAAAACACCTTGCCCACCCTACCTAAAATGTTAATAAACTTTTGTACACCTACTTATATAAAACACGACGATGGGTATGTGCCGCCATTATCAACCCAAATCCTGCCATCATGGTAACTATTGATGTCCCACCGTAACTAATAAGGGGTAATGGTAATCCTACCACCGGCAATAATCCGGTAACCATGCCCATATTAACAATTATATAGACAAAAAAAGTCAGTATCAAACTACCGGCTAATAAACGAGCAAAGGTATCTTGCGCCCGTAGCGCAATATACATTCCACGAGTTAAAATAAAAAAATAAATACTGAGTAATACTAATACCCCCAGTAAACCAAATTCTTCACTATAAACGGCGAAGATAAAATCGGTAGTCCGTTCCGGTAAAAATTGCAATTGCGATTGAGTTCCATTAAGCCATCCTTTGCCATATATCCCGCCGGAGCCGATAGCAATTTTGGATTGAATAATATGATACCCAGCACCTAATGGATCTTGTTCAGGATTTAAAAAGGTCATGACCCGACTACGTTGATAATCGTGCATAAAATACCACAATACGGGGGTACACAAAATGCCCGTACCGATAAATCCAAATATTAAACGCCAACTTATTCCTGATAGTAATAACACAAATAGACCGGATGATCCAATTAATAATGCAGTGCCTAAATCGGGCTCTTTAGCGACTAAAAAAACCGGTACCATAATCATGAGACTCGCTACCAATAAGCGTCCATGGTTAGGGGGTAAAGGTCGGCTGGCTAAAAACCAAGTTACCATCATTGGTACGGCTAATTTCATTAATTCAGAAGGCTGGAAACGAAATAGACCTAGATTAATCCAACGTTGTGAACCTTTACTAGATTCTCCTATAACCAATACGAGTACTAATAATACTACACCTATCATGTATAACCAAGGTATCCAACTTCGCAGTTTTTGGAGGTTAATTTGGGCTAGCCATAACATGAGTCCAAATCCGGTTACGAGTCGTAGGATTTGGCGAATAATCATGTCGAAGTTTTGAGCGCTGGCACTGTATAAAATGATTAACCCAAGACAAGATAATAGTACTAAACTCCACAGCAAAGGTTGATCCAGGTGTAGAAAATGATGCTTATTCCGATGGGTTTGCATTTTCAGTTATCTGTTATTAGTTTGTGACTTTCAAAAATTATTTTAACAATTGATTTCAAAATCTTAAGAATCGTTTCTATTTCTGTACTTTCATTATATTCTCTGCTATGTTCAAAAATGGCAGCCGGATTGTCTGAGTCTATTTCAGAAATTGTTCCACGTACAAACGTCCAAATATCGGCTATGGTATAGCAACCAAATATTTCTTGAATATCTTTGCCATTATCTTCCCAGTTCAAATGGGCAGCGGCTAATAATTGACCATAAAGTTGCGGTTGTGGATTTTTACTTTCCACCCCACGTTTAGCTTCAATAACAACGAAATAGGGTGTTTCTAATTGACCCGCAATACACCTTCCCAAAATACCATCAATGATCCCATTCAGTTCAAACTTTGAATATTGAACGCTTAAAATTACCTCAGACGTTGCGAAGATATCACCCTGCTCTGCTAATCGTAAAAGTGGATAAATCGCTCTTGCCCAAACCGTTGCCTCATTCATAATATGGGCAGGGTAATTCTGTAATTGTGTTGTGAGATAACGCAAGTGAAATTTTTCATCGTCAACAACGGGTACATTTTCTACCTCAGTCCAGCGATAATTAGCAATGCCCTTTATTTTCAAGGAAACAATACTTTTCAAATCTTTTAGGGATAAATCGCTAAAATTAAATTTTTGCATATCAGTTATCAATTATCAGTTTTTGTCTAGCAACAAATACGATTTCTTTAAAAAATAGTATTTGTTTTGATTGGTAAGCCAAAATTTGTCTGGATAAGTATATAACGGTTCACTGATCACTGATTGTAGATGCGATTGTTAAGGATGATTTTTGTAATAAATAATAATCCATTATCTTTTTAGCAATCGGTGCTGCGGTTTTGCTACCCCCACCACCATTTTCTACAATTATTGAAATAGCAATACGAGGTTCCTTTAAGGGTGCAAAAGCTATAAATAATGCATGATCATGATATTTTTTAGCCAGTCTTCGAGCATCATATATTTCAGTTTGTTTGATGCTAATCACTTGCGCCGTACCCGTTTTGCCAGCAAAACGATAACGAGAATGCCGACCTACTTTTCTTGCCGTACCTCTTCGCCCATGTACGACCGCTTTCATGCCACCAATCGCAGTGTTCCAATAGGCTGGATATTTAAGGTTTATAGTTGCCTTTACTAAAGGGGGCACAACAGTCATTTCATTGAACCTACCATCATCCATTGCAAAAACCACACGGGGTTGTTTAAATTCCCCTCGATTGCTTAAAGTTGCCGTCGCAACTGCTAGTTGTAAAGGGGTTGCCAGCATAAAACCTTGTCCAATACCAGTGATAATGGTTTCACCAGGAAACCATTTTATTCCACGCCGACGTTGTTTCCATTCCCTAGAAGGCATTAAGCCTCCCATTTCACCACTCAGATCAATACCTGTTTTTTGACCAAAACCAAAACGGGTCATAAAAGTATTTAGCCGATCAATGCCAAGATCATGAGCCAAAGAATAAAAATAAACATCGCAGGATTGTTCTAAAGCACTGTGGAAATTCACGCTACCATGTCCACTTTTTTTCCAGTCACGGTAACGGTGTTTTTGCCCCTTTAGGCTATACCATCCCCGACACCAAGTACGACTACGTGTACTTCTAATACCATATTCTAAACCGGCTAAACCAACAAAAGCTTTGATAGTGGAGCCAGGGGGATATTGCCCACGTATAGCGCGGTTAATTAGGGGGCGTGCAGATGAATCGCGTAAACCACTGTAAGTTTTAACATCAATACCATTAACAAATAGGTTAGGATCATAGTAGGGCATACTCACCAGTGCCAGTACCCCACCTGTTTTGGGATCAATCGCGACAACCGCAGCACGGTGTTTAGCAACGAGTCGTTCAATATAATTTTGTAATGCAATATCTATATTAAGATGGAGATCTTTGCCTGGCACCGATGGCGTACTTTTTAATGAGCGGATGACGTGCCCCTGAACATTCGTTTCGACATGTTGGAAGCCTGTTTTGCCATGCAATTCTTTTTCATAATATTTTTCTAAACCGGTTTTACCTATATAGTCACTGCCCATATAGTCAGATTTATCTATGATTTCAAGTTCTTTTTTATTTATTCTACCCACATAACCAATTACATGAACCCCGGTTGCGCCCAGGGGATAATAGCGGCTTTGGTTTTGTTTAATCTCAATACTTGGGAAACGATGACGCTGCACTGCCAAACGAGCAACTTCATCTTCGGTGAGCCGATAACGTAAGGGTATCGTTCTAAAACTGCGAGTTTGTCGGAATTGTTTTTTAAAACGGGCAATATCAGTTTCCTCAATCGCAATAATTTGACTCAGTTCTTTAAGTATCACTTCAATATTTTTGATTTTTTCGGGGAGAATTTCTAAACTATAAGAAATACGATTATCAGCGAGTAATACCCCATTACGATCATAAATTAAACCTCGTGTAGGTAATTGGGGTAATATTTTGATGCGATTATTTTCTGATAGGCTAGAATACAATTCATGATCACTGACTTGTAAAAAAACCAAACGCATAACAATTCCCAAAAATAATACCAGCATTATTAACCAAGCGATAAGTACGCGGTTGCCAAAAATTTTATTTTCAAGAACAGTGTCTTTGAGTATTAAGCGTATTGATGACATGTTTTAATGATTAATGAGAATTAAGGGTTGAAAAATTCATTTAAAATCAAACTGTTAAAAACATATTTTGGAAAAGCCTGCACTGGACTCATTTACAATTAGTTTGTGTTTGACAATTTATTCCAAGATTGCCCTTTACAAACCTGCCTACTCCCAAAAAATAACATACCCTTTTCGCATTTTCAGACCAGATAGGTTTTAGAAACAGGGAAAATATATGGCTAACTTATTTATGGGTTTTATTTCGGGGCAAGACTGAATGGTTGCCCTTACGTTATTTCTTGACTTGAGGCAATCCCATTCAATGAGTCCAATGGCATCATTAATCATTAATACCATTTAATGAACGTGGTGAGAGCGTCGCAGATCACGCAAGAGTATAAATAGCCAGGGCCATAACAGCATAGTACTCATAGCCGGATAGATAAATGACCATTCCACTTGTATGTAGTATCCTAATAGATTATATATCCATTGGTTTATTAATTGACTGATGGCAATGACAACAAACACGCCTATTGCTTGTTGCCAAAGGGGAAATAAGCGTACTTGCCTGTGCCATTTCACACTGATATAAGCGATTAAACAAAAATACAATGCATGTTGCCCTAATAAAGTATCACTTAATACATCATGGATAATTCCAATTAACCAACCGGTGGGAACCCCCACCCGTTTTGGAAGCGCAAGGCACCAATAGATTAAAACCATGGCAACCCAATCAGGTCGCCACACACTTGCCCAAGCAGGTAATGGTATTATAGCTAACATAAAGCCTACAATAAAACTGAGAATAATAACCCAACCACCATGATGTTTTTCTAAACTCATTATTTTATAATTCTTAGTACCGGCGTACTTGAGTGCCGACTTGTTTAAGCTTGTACTCGACGTTCAAGTTGTTCTCCCTTTGAGGCAAATACACAGGTTTGCCTTGAGGTATTAAATTTGAATCCATTTGTCTAATTTTTTTCACCCTATTTTTATGTCTGAATCAGATTTGAAAAAATGGGAAAATTAACGGAATAATACCTAAAAAATCAGCCTTGAAATTTATTTCAAGGCTATACTGCTAACAGTTGAGTTTTATTTTTTTCAGGTTTCTAAAACCTATCAGGTCTGCTGTTTTCTGAAAAAGTCTCGTTTTGAGTTGTTCAGAAAAATAATTTCACAAAGGGCAGACACACAGCCCGACAATGAAATATTTGACGTAAGGGCGAACGCAGGTTCGCCCTCCTTTTGAGCTTTTAATCAATGAGAATTCTTTTTCCATAGCAACAAGACTTCACGATTGCGTTCTAAAGCGGCTTTTGGTATGCTTTGTACTTGTGCATAAGGTTTGCCTATATCAGGAATAACTTCAATGACGGTAGCCACAGGATAGCCTTTCGGAAATTTTTTACCAAAGCCAGAGGTTACAATTAAGTCGCCCACTTTTATACTCATATTCAGCCCGATATTCGGTATATATAACAATGAAAGACGATTAACTGTACCCATTCCTTTAGCAACTGTCCGTAACCCCGTTCGTACCACTTGTACCGGTAATTCATGACCAGGATCTGTAATAAGCATAACAATGCTAGAAAAAGCACTCACACGAATAACTTGTCCCATCACACCCATAGCATCTATCACCGGTTGATCTAAAAAAACGTCATCACTTTTACCCCGATTAATTAATATCTTGCGCTTTGAAGGAGCTAAATCGACAGCCAATATTTCAGCAATTTGCACTCGTTCACCGACTTCAACTGATGAACCAAGTAGCTGTTGTAAACGTTCTTTTTCATTTTCTAAGGCATGGAATTTTTGCAGTATTACCTGTAAGCGTAAATTTTCATCCTGTAACCTAGCATTTTCTTCAAGCAACTGGATGCGGCTAGCAACGCTCATAGACAACCATTGACTCGCCTTAACCGGCAAATCGACTATATATTGAATGGGATACACTAAGGACAATAAGTATGTACGTACCGTTTCTAAATAACTGAAACGATAATCTGTCATCATTAATGCTATTGAAGCCACTATACATAAGACTACTCGCAATGTCAGTGCGCGTCCCTCTATCAGCGAAGATTTCATTAAGTTTTCCATTTTTACTGGCTACCCTAATTCTTTGAAAGCTAAATTTAAAGACTTTCTAAAGCAAAAACTTCTGGACCATGCTCTTCAATCATTTCTAAGGCACGTCCTCCACCGCGAGCGACACAGCTTAATGGGTCATCAGCAATAATCACAGGCAGTCCCGTTTCTTCCATTAATAAACGATCAAAATCCGTTAATAATGCCCCACCACCTGTTAACACCATTCCCTTTTCAGCAACATCGGAGCCTAATTCTGGTGGAATTTTTTCTAACGCAGCTTTGACTGTGCTAACAATACTTGCTAATGGTTCTTGTAACGCTTCTAGCACTTCATTACTATTTAGCGTCATACTGCGGGGAATTCCTTCGGCTAAATTACGTCCCCGTACATGCGTTTCATGTAATTCTTTGCCCGCAAAAGCTGAGCCAATCTCATGCTTAACACGCTCTGCTGTTGCTTCACCAATTAAGGTACTATAATGACGACGCACATAAGCGATAATGGCTTCATCAAAACGATCTCCACCGATACGGATAGATTCAGAATAGACAATGCCATTAAGGGATAATACACCCACTTCTGTTGTACCACCGCCAATATCCAGTACCATTGATCCTGTCGCTTCACTCACCGGCATACCCGCCCCTATTGCCGCTGCCATTGGTTCTTCTATTAAATAAACTTCTCGTGCTCCAGCACCGGCGGCGGATTCACGAATCGCCCGGCGTTCAACTTGAGTTGAACCACAGGGTACACATATAAGTACCCTGGGTGAAGGATGCCAAAATTTATTATCATGGACTTTATGAATAAAATATTGCAACATTTTTTCTGTAATCGTAAAATCTGCGATTACACCATCTTTCATAGGTCGCATCGCTATGATATGACCTGGGGTACGACCTAACATCAGTTTTGCCTCGGCACCTACGGCTGCAATGGATTTAGCACCACCACCCGTCATGTCACGTTGTCGAATGGCTACCACCGAAGGTTCATCAAGAACAATTCCGGCATCTCGAACATAAATTAGTGTGTTGGCTGTACCCAAATCAATAGAAAGATCGTTTGAAAAAAGTCCGCGTACACGTTTGAACATTGAAATTTTAGTTTATCCTTTTCAGTTAGAAGTTTAAATTCACAATAAACCTAATAGTTAGTTTGCATTTCACAATTAGACAAATATATTTGTGTTTTTAGCTATTATTATGCAAAATATTACTTTATCAAGCAAGTTCAGTTTGAGCAAGTTTTTATTTTTCAGATTCGCTGTAACGAACGTAGCAAGATCATTTAATTCTTAAAAACCGCATGGAGATTAAAATGTCTTTGCCAAAAAAAGAGGTGGAAAAAATTGCCCACTTAGCTCGTATATCATTAAACGAGCCTGATATTTCACTTGACACACGTCATTTATCTGATATTCTAAATTTGGTTGAACAAATGAATAGCATTGATACAACCGGTATAACGCCTTTAGCGCATCCCCTTGATACTGTTGCCAGACTCCGCCCCGATATTGTATCAGAAACAAATCAGCGCGATCATTTTCAAAGCATTGCACCACAAATTGAAGCCGGTTTATATCTAGTTCCTAAAGTTATTGAGTAATTAGTGTTCTCACTGCCATTTTTAAAATCTTTATTTC
The DNA here is from genome assembly GCA_003645255.1 of Gammaproteobacteria bacterium. GTDB lineage: Bacteria > Pseudomonadota > Gammaproteobacteria > Beggiatoales > Beggiatoaceae > QNES01. The sequence continues at coordinate 8,724 of QNES01000043.1, read as the reverse complement.
CCATAACCCCCTTTTGTTAAAAATGAGGGCAGACACGCAGGTCTGCCCCTACAAGACATGACATTATTCGTAGGGGCTACCCTTTAGTGTTCGCCCTGTGTGTTCGCCCTGTGAACTTATTTATCTGAATAACTATATTTATAGTTGTGAATGCTTAACTGATAACTTAATAACTGATAACTGATAGCTAAATTATGCACAATAAAACCCTTTCTGAGCTTTCTCAAGCCCTACATCTGCGTGAATTTTCGAGCGTTGAATTGACTCATTATTTTTTAGATCGGATTAAACGCCTAGATACGCACTTCAATAGTTTTATTACTATTACACCCGACATTGCCTTAGCACAAGCATTAGCGGCTGATGAGCGTTTACAGTCAGGCGATGCTACGCCACTCACAGGTATTCCCATGGCACATAAGGATATTTTTTGTACCCAGGGTATCAAAACTTCCTGCGGTTCCAAAATGTTGGATAATTTCATAGCTCCCTACAATGCCACCGTAGTCGAAAATTGCCTTGCTGCTGGCATGGTTATGTTGGGTAAAACCAATATGGACGAATTTGCGATGGGTTCATCTAATGAAACTAGCTATTATGGTCCAGTGAAAAACCCATGGGATACTAAGACAGTGCCGGGTGGTTCTTCAGGTGGTTCCGCGGCGGCAGTCGCCGCTCGTTTAACACCCATAGCCACCGGCACCGATACCGGCGGTTCTATTCGCCAACCTGCCGCCTTTTGTGGCCTAACCGGATTAAAACCCACTTATGGTCTAGTATCACGTTATGGCATGATTGCCTTTGCCTCCAGTTTGGATCAAGGTGGTCCTATAGGGCATAGTGCTGAAGATGTCGCATTATTATTAAACGCGATGGCAGGCTTTGATAGCCGTGATTCTACTTCCTTAAATCATCCCAAGGAAGATTATACCACCCATTTAAATAATAGTTTAGCTGGCTTAAAAATAGGTTTACCTAAAGAATATTTTAGCGAAGGCTTATATCCAGAGGTAAACAAAGTGTTAGACGCGGCACGCGATCAATTAGAAGAAGTAGGCGCAACTTTACACGAAATTCATTTACCCCATACACATCTAGCCGTACCTATTTATTATATCATTGCGCCGGCAGAATGTTCTTCTAATTTATCGCGCTATGATGGAGTACGCTTTGGTCATCGTTGTGATAATCCACAAGATTTGATTGATTTATATAAACGCTCACGGGCTGAAGGTTTTGGTGCCGAAGTTAAACGCCGTATTATGATTGGTACTTATGCCCTGTCAGCCGGTTATTATGATGCCTATTATCTAAAAGCACAAAAAATTCGTCGCCTCATCCGTGATGATTTTGTAGCCGCCTTTAAACAAGTTGATGTCATTTTAGGACCTACAACGCCTACAACAGCTTTTAAAATCGGTGAAAAAGTAAATGATCCTATCACCATGTATTTATCTGATATTTATACCATTTCTGGAAATTTAGCTGGCTTGCCTGCTATTTCTATTCCAGCAGGTTTTGTAAACCAACGCCCGGTTGGATTACAACTGATAGGCAATTATCTAAATGAAGCACGATTATTAAATATTGCCCATCAATATCAGCGGTGCACCGATTGGCATAGACAAAGTCCACCAGGTGTTGGATAATGGGTAATTAATGAGATGCCAAAAGGAAAAAACAAAAATGATTGGTGCAATTGCTGGTGATATTATTGGTTCAGTTTACGAATGGAAAAATATTAAAACGAAGGATTTTCCGTTATTTTCGGATAATGGTACATTTACAGATGATACCATATTAACAGTAGCGTTAGCGGATAGTATCCTCAATAATGTACCTTATGTCAATAAGCTGAAAGAATATTTTCATTATTTTCCAACCGCGGGTTATGGAGGCCATATTGGAAAAAGCTAAACTTTGTTCTGAAGTGACTCATAATCATCCTGAAGGCATTAAAGGAGCGCAAGCCACCGCTGCTGCTATTTTTTTTGCCCGAACGGGTAATGATAAAACGGCTATCAAGGATTATATTGAAACTACCTTTGGCTATAATCTGCACGTTCCTTTGGATAAGATCAGACCGACATACAGATTTGACGTATCATGTCAAGGTTCAGTACCACAAGCTATCACTGCTTTTTTGGAAGCCGATGGCTATGAAGATGCAATCAGAAATGCTATCTCATTGGGGGGTGATAGCGATACTATTGCTTGTATTACTGGGGGAATTGCTCAAGCGTTTTATGGTGAAGTTCCCGCTTTTATTCAAGAACAAGTTAGGTATATCTTACCTAAACAGTTAAAAGGAATCATGGAACAATTTATTGTTAAATATCAATAAGTTGGAACTCAATGTTTTCGTGAGAATTGATTAATATTACCTGTTTCCAAACAAAACCTTTATACTAAATATATACTCTGAGCAGTGATTTTTTTGAATTTTTGTAGGGGCGAACCTGTGTGTTCGCCCTGAGGACCTATGTAAGCCAGGGCAGACACTTATGTCTGCCCCTACGAATATCCGAAAAATTGACCGCTTGGAGTATAACGTGAGCGTGTTTGAAGTTGTGAAAATCCAAGTATGCTCAGTTAAAAATAGCATTAGCTGCTTCTTGACTCGCAGAACAACGCAATTGATGATGTAATTCCGTAAAACGATTTTGTAACTCGTTGATTTTATTAGGATTATCTAGCCATTCAAAACAAGCCCTTCCTAATTTTTCTGGACAGACTTGATGTTGCAAAAACTCTGGAACCAATGCTTCTTGGGCAAGAAGATTGGGAAGGGAAAAATAGGGAATATGTACTAACCATTTAGCCAGCCAATAAGTCAATTCTGCCATACGATAAGCGACTACCATCGGGCGTTTTAATAACATAGCTTCTAACGTCGCCGTACCCGATGCCGTTAATATCACATCAGCGGCTGCCATCGCTTCGCGTGATTGTCCATCTAATAGGGTAAAGGGCAAATCAGGTGCAATTTCAGCAATTTGTTCGATAAATAATGCTTTTAAATGCGCATTGGCTAACGGCACAATAAATTGTAAATCGGAACGCTGTGTTAATAACCAACGGGCTGTCTGCAAAAAGGGTACGCCAAGTTGACGGACTTCATTGCGCCGACTGCCTGGCAACAATGCCACCCAGACACCTTGAGGCGGTAAGTTTAAGCGCATTCTGGCTGCTTGTTTAGAAGTTTGCAAAGGAATCTCATCTGCCAAAGGATGTCCAACAAATCGCACCTGTATCTGGTGACGTTGATAATATTCCGCTTCAAAGGGAAATAATGTCAGCATTAAATCACAGGCGCGGGCAATTTTACGCAAACGATATTGTCGCCATGCCCAAACTGAAGGGCTAACATAATGCACTGTCTTTATACCAGCAGATTTCAAAATCGTTTCTAAACCCAAATTAAAATCAGGTGCATCAATTCCAATAAAAACATCTGGCGGATGCTGTAAAAAATAATCACGCAAACTATCCCGACACTTTTTTAGGCGAGGATAATGTTTTAGGACTTCGACTAAGCCCATTACTGATAAGGTTTCTAAAGGATAATGACTCTGAAACCCGGCAGCTAACATTTGAGGACCACCAATGCCTTCAATGATAGCATCAGGATAACGGGTGCGGATAGCCTGAATTAATCCCGCCCCTAAAATATCCCCTGATAATTCACCTGCAATAATAGCAATGTGCATGTTAAAATTTATGAAGGTTTTTTTATACTAACTAAAGTATGTAGGTACGAAGAAGTATTTTAACTTTTTTGTAACTGCTCATTAGCCTTGAGATAAATCTCAGGGCTAAAATCTTAAGTCTGGTAAAGCAGACTAATTAAAAGACATTATACCGATTAAATTTAAGTACTTGATTTTATCGCTTTTTCTAAAAAATGTTAATTAAATCAATAAGTTGTGTTAAATCGGTCTAAACTCTAAAAAATTAGCAGGTTGCTACTTTTTTTAGTCTGTTTTAACAGACTTGAGCTTTTAGCTTTGAGATTTATCTCAAAGCTGAGTAGTTACACTTTTTTAAAAATACTATTTTTTAAAGAAATAGTATTTTTTATGCCTTCAAATAGTAAGTACTCAGTTAATAGAGAGAAATGAACGATTTTATAGATAAATTTTCTTCGATAGAACAAAGTCTCGTTCAATAAAAAGGCGAATTTAAATTATTCGCCTTACTTAAACGCGCAACCGTTTTTGATACATGGGATGTCATTATGGCATCAAAAGGTTTGCCAGACAACGACATGTCTGTTTTGAACGAAGTCATTGATAAAATTCACGCTGTACTTACCCGTAAAGAGAAGCTCAAAATCGGTGCTGTCACAAGGCTATCGCACTATAAGTTCTTATCTAATATAGCTTATAGCTCACTGCTGTTTTTATGCTCATAATTTATCTATAAAAAATGGAAATGGTGTAAAAAACAAAGTAAAATCACAAGAAGAGTCATCGAAGAACATTTTAAATCCTTGCCAGATCCAAGAAGAAGAACAATGAACCTACGCCACAAATTTTTTGATATTTTAATCATCGCAATTTGTGCCATAATTTGTGGTGCTGCAGATGGTTGGGTAGCTGTAGAACAGTTTGGTAAAGCAAAAGAGGACTGGTTTCGCGGCTTTTTAGAACTTCCAAATGGCAGCACTGAACATGACACCTTTACAAATGTGTTCAGAAAACTTGCTTCAGGGAAATTTGAGGTTTGCTTCATGTCTTGGACAGAGTCTATATCAGAGCTATTTGATGGGGAAGTTGTTGCCGTTGATGGAAAAACGTTGCGTCGTTCTCATGATGCTAGTTTTGATAAAAAAGCGATACATATGGTAAGTGCTTGGGCATCAACTAATTCTTTAGTGTTAGGGCAGATTAAAACAGAGGAGAAATCAAATGAAATTACAGCCATTCCAGAACGACTAAAAAGCTTGGAAATAAAAGGCTGTTTGATCACGATTGATGCAATGGGCTGTCAAAAAAAGATTGCATAAATAATAATAGAACAAGAATCAGATTATCTTTTGGCGGTTAAAGATAAGCAACCAAAGCTTCATCAAGCAGTACAAGATTATTTTACACAAGCAAATAAAGTGGCTTTTGAAGGATATAATGTTGATTATGCTAAAACTCTTGATAAGAAACATGGACGTATTGAATCCAGAAGTTGTTGGGTTGCTTATGATGCGCTCCCTCATATAGACGGTTCTCAAAATTGGGAAGGACTTCAAACGATTGTTATGGTTGAATCTGAAAGAACTGTAAAAGAAGAAACAACCATTGAACATCGCTATTATATCAGTAGCGCAGAAGATACTACAAAAAGTTTATTGGGTGCAAGTCGAGAACACTGGGGAATTGAAACTTCATTACATTGGAAGTTAGATATTGCTTTTCTGGAGGATGAATCAAGAATACGTAAAGGTAATGGTGCAGAAAACTTGGCGATTTTAAGACACATTGCTTTAAATTTACTGAATAAAGAAGACACGGCCAAAATTGGCCTGAAGAATAAAAGGCTCAAAGTCGGACGTTGATTCGTTACGAGTTTGGACGTGGAAAGTCGTCAATTAGAAACGGGAGCCTGTTTAAAAAAGTGAGTACTAATGGCTTTAAACTCGACTATCAAGTTTTTTATAAGTCCTTGATTTAGAACGAAATATAATTTTATATCTAAAAACTAAATAACCTTCAAAATCAATTAGTTGGAGATCGAGATGGAGAAGCGGGGCAACCAGGAGATTTAGTTTTTAGTGAAGAAGAACTAGAATGTTTGAAAGAAGTTGAGAAAGAATACGGATGTGTGCATAGAGCAGAAGTCGCAACTAGGGGCCCCCCAAAAGCATCCATCAACAAAATATGTAAAGGGCTACACGCTAACATCATGCCCACCTCAGCTAAACCTGGCGCAATTTCACCAGATAAGGGCGTATTTTGAGCTTGATTCACCATCACAATGGGACGCATAGCCGAGCGTAACCAATCAATATGATATTTTTCCAGAGTGACAAAGGGTTTTAGACCGGAAAAAGCCTCGGTTTGATCATCAGGAAACAAAAGAACCAAGGGTTTATGAGGACGAGGTTTAAGCTGTCGTAAACGTTTAACGGCTTCATTATGGCAAGCATCACACATTAAATGATAGTCCCCTATTCCCTTGATTGCAACAATGTCGCCAGCCTGTAAAGCTTGTCAAGCATTCAGTGCCGCCTCTGTATTGTTAATCCAAATGTCAGCCCTGGGTCACACACAGGACTGAAACCCATTGAGGCGTAGCAATTCAACTGTCTGGCAGGAGGCAATTTTGGGTTTTGCTAGAAGGGGTGCTTTGGGAAGTAGAGCGTGAGCAAAAGCTGCTAGAAGATGGGGATGACCTTGAACCACAATTTCGACTTCTCCCAATTAGTTTTTGAGCCAACCGGATAATTGAAATGTCGTAGCCAATCTATAAATGTAGGGGCGAAATCCGACTCCTTGAACTTGTCCATTTAGAATCCAACGTTGGGTTTTCACTGTTTTTATTACTTTTTGTCACTATACTACAAGTGGTTTAATTTGGGCGATGCAGTAGCTACCACTTCGTTTTTTCAAGAAATCAAGTTTTGAAAAAGCTTGGTTTCTAATTTCTAATAAATTTCAAGTACGCTCAGTATATCCTACATCGTACCACAAGAAACCCCCATCCCAAAAAAGCCCCCCTGCATGGATACTCGTGTGAGCGGATAGTCCGTACCGTGATTTACAGTGGTGGTGTAGGTTTTTGGCTCGGTAGGTTGTAGATTTGGTTTGTGTTGTAGATTTCTTAAGCTTTTGAGTCATTTTCATTTTTTTTAATCCTTTACACTCGATCTTCTAGTTTTTGATGTTATTTGGCTTTGTAAAGCTTTATTTTTGAGCCTTGAAATATACAACTCATTGATTTTTAAAGTTATTTAGTTTTTAGGCCTAAAATTATATTTCTTTTAAAATCAATGGTTTACAAAAAACTAGAAGATCGAGTTACAATGATTTTTAACGTAACGCACGATATATGAAAAAATATAGTTGATCTGGAGCAGGTAGGGAAATCAAAAAAAAGGTATTCCCGAATACATGGGAACACCTTTGTTAACATAAAGATAAGAAGGGTAACATTCTTATCTTATTTAGCCACCTTCATGTTTTTTGATTTACAATCCTATTTCTTCTATTGCCGCTTTTTTGGTCTCAGCTTTTGTTTCGCCATTCCATTTCTTCCATGTATCGGTATGACCATTACCCGCACGGGTAGCCGTATGAATGGATAATCCGTACCAAACCAACTTGCTGTTAGCTCGGTGGCTTTTAGTCGTTGTATGGATTGTGGATTTCTTAACCTCTTGAATCATTTTCATTTTTTAACCCTCATGTCATGATTACACACACACAAAATACTTCATTTTGAACGCAAGTAAATGGGTGACTCATTTTTGATGTCACCACAAAGCATTATTTTAAAAAAAAGCAACCCCATTTCCCATGCTTACAACCATCAAATCAAATTCACTTAAATATCTAATAACATACCCAACTTCAACAAACTAAAAACCAAGTTAAAAAAAAAACTTGGTTTCTGTAATGAATGGGTATATTATTTTTTTAGTGTATCATCATAATCCCCCCCTCCTAATCCATCTCCTTTAAACCACGAATAATACCCTGCACGGGTACTCGTGTTGGCAGATAATCCGTACCGTGCATGCTGCGTTTTTTTTGCGCGGGGGCTTGTCAATTTTGGTTGGGATTCCTTAACCTTGCAAGTTATTTTCATTTTTTAATCCTCATAGTTGTAAAACACAATGACGTAAATGGAGTCTTGTTAAATATCGGCATACATAAGCATAAGCCAATAACTCAAAAAAATACTTCATCTTGAAACGCCAATTCAAAAAATGGGTGACTTATTATCCGATACCAAGTCATCTAGTGAATTCTTGGCTACTTTTACTCAAAAGTTGAAATGAAACTTAGACTTAACTTATGCCTTGCCGAAGTCGTGCATTTTCAGGCTGTGGCTATTAGTTACAAAAGATAAGCATTTAATCGACGTTTTTATCACAATGAGCGATATGTTATCATGAAATTGAGTACAAGTCAATATATTTAAATGCAATATAAAGTCATTAAAAGTAAATCAATAGGGTGCAGTTTCTCCTGTCTCCCATAAAATTCAAAGTCACTAAAAATCAATTAGTTATTTGTTTTCGTGTTTTTACATGATAAATATAACTTATTGAAATATATAAATATTTATTTTTTGGGAGATGATAGGAACTGCACCAAATCAATAAGTGATTATTAACAACACGAAAAAAGAAATCTTTTTAAAGAAATCTTTTTTTGAAAAAAAAAGGCATTCCCGAACATAAGGGAACGCCTTTGTTGAAATTAAGATAAGGAGGTATATAATGGCACTTATCCTTTCACTAAATAATTCTACTTTTCAAATATCTTACCTAAATAGACTTAATTTTTAAGCACTAATTCTCCTCAATATCCTCCTTTAAAATATGCTGAATACCCCGCACGGGTATTCGTGCTGGCAAATAATCCGTGCCGTGCTTGCTGCGTTTTTTTTGCGCGGTGGCTTGTCGGTTTTAGTTGGATTGTGGATTTCTTAACCTTGTAAGTTTTTTTCATTTTTTAATCCTCATAGTTGTAAAACACAATGACGTAAATACAATGGAGTCTT
>QNES01000042.1 GCA_003645255.1 Gammaproteobacteria bacterium | reverse complement strand
ATCAAGTGACAAATCATCATCTAAAGATAAATCATCATCTGAATCAAGTGACAAATCATCATCTAAAGATAAATCATCATCTGAATCAAGTGACAAATCATCATCTAAAGATAGATCATCATCGCCCCCGGCGGTTGTGTCATCTAAATCAAGTGATAAATCATCATCTAATAAAGATAAATCATCATCGCCCCCGGCGGTTGTGTCATCTAAATCAAGTGATAAATCATCATCGCCCCCGAGAGATAAACTATCTTCATCAGCAATGTCAAGTAAACTACTTTCTTCTGCTATCGTTTCACCAGTACCTGTCTCAACGAGTGTTTCTTCAATATCAAAATCTTCTAGTCCTTCCAGTGTTGGATCAGTCATTAACTCTTCAGTTTCATCTTCACCGAGCGTCGCAGCAGCGACCGCAGCTCCCACTACGACTGCACCTGCAGCACCTGCAGCCACTTTTGCACCTGTGCTGCTACTTTCTTTTTCTGGCAATGTCGCACTTGATAATTCTCTGCCGGTGGATAGAGTTTGCCACAATTCGAGGGTTTTATCCCATAAAGGACCCTGCCCGTTTACAGCATCATGTAATTGTTTAGCTTCTACCTCGAACTTATCAACGTTCTTAGCCGTTGCGTAAACTTCCAACAATTTCAAACGATATTCGTGGTGATGTGGATGTTCCTTAATGGCTGATATTATGATTTCTTCGGCTTTATCAAAACTTTCATAAACCATATAGGTATCGACATCTTCGCGTAATGCTTGATCATACTCCGGGTCGATATCACTCAAATCACTCTCAACCTTTTCGATTTGTTTCACTTTATCGATGGCATCGTCAGAAATGTTTGACTCTTCATTCAATTCCGTTTTCAGGCGTTCCAATTCTTCTTGGATTTCTTCATCTGTCAATTCCGTTCCGCCTTTCCATTCAACAAAGCCACTTGACTTACGCTGCCGTCGCAAAAAACCACCTACCAGGAATAACGCAAGTGTGCCACCCCCGACACCTCCTACTGTAATCCAACCGCCTGGGACTTTTTCTTTAACCAGTTCATTCACATCATTGGCAGAAGCTAGAACTGTTTCTATAACACCAGTGTCGTTGGGTGTTACATCCTTTATGGGTGCTGATATGGGTGCTGATACTTCAGTTTCGGATTCATCAATCGACGTTTTGGATACATTGGACTCAGCTAAACTGCTTTCTTCCTTATGCTGGAATGTCGGAGTAATTATAATGCCAGGCTTGCCAGGTGAAGCTTGTAAAACAGCCACTTGATCTTTTAGTTGCTCATTTTCCCGCTCTATTTGTGCCAATTTTTTCTGTAAATTGGATGGTGGTTGCTGGCTTTGTGCCTGTTTCTCAAACTGAGTTTGTAATTTTGCCATCCGCTTGTTTTGAAGTTTCAGCATTTTATTCAGTTCATCCAACTGCTTCTTCATGGTAAAAACTAAATCATCAGTTTTTGCCATTTTTGCTTTCAAATGCTTATTTTCAGCTTCAATACTCAGATTTTTTTCCGTCAGTTGAGAGATTTCTTGCCGAAATTTTTCAATTTCTGCTGAACTATCTTGCGAATCGCTAACGCTACCCGATCTTTTAAGCGGTGTAGTCGGTGTCTGAATGACCACTTCTGGTTCACGAGTTGCCCTAATAGTTGGAGTTTCTTGAGTGGTACGAGTACGAGGTGCAGTGGATGTTGTTGGACGGGGTTGTGCTTTAGCAACACGTACCGACTGCGTTTTCAACCCAGGAACGCGTAATACCTTTCCAGCCTTGAGCAAATTTCGGTTGCCTCTAATAAAAGCATTGGGGTTAGCATTATAAATACGATTCATTTGTTGCGGTATAGACACGCCCTTTGAACGAGTCCGTTTGGCAATAGCCCATAAAGTATCATTTTTAACAATTCTATAAGAACCGCTTCTACCTTTGCTTTTCCTAACACGCCCCTTTGACGTTTTTCTTTTCGTCTTTTTGGAAGGTGAGGGTTGATATTTTTTAACGCGCTTTGGTTTATTTGAAACAGGCTTTGCTTTAGAATTAACCAAAGGTGCAGTTGAATGGCTCAACGTAGTCATGGGAGCGGGTTTATATAAAGGTGGGTCTAACAAAGCCGTATATTCACGCAAAATTCGTCCACCTGACCATTTTACTTCAACTAAAAAGTTAAGATATGGTTCCTTTATGGGCTGTTGGCTGGTAACATTAATAATGGCTGTCGTTTTACTTTTCTTTTGAATAGAAAAACGCATTTTCGTCAGTTCATACGAACGTTCTATTCCAGCACGATTAAAAGCTTTCGGCGTAGCAAGTGCCACCTTAAGAGTGGAAGCACTCTCTTTAGAATTGATAGATAAAACATCTATTCTAGCACTTAAAGGCTCATTGAGTTTTGAATTGACTCGAATATGGCTTAACCCAAGTGCTAATGCACCCTGCGTGAAGAATGTGCCTATCAGAGCCAACACAATAGTTTGTTTATACATCATGATTTACCTGCTCCTAAAAAGTGGGACATTGTAGGACATTTTTAGGTCATTCGCTCTCTGTTGATAATTCCTGAGAATTGCAACTAGAGTCGTGGTTTAGCAATCCAACCGTAGTCGCGCAAAGAAGTTCTAGTAGGATGGACTTAATTAACCTTTTGAAAAGCTATCCATCAGAAATACTATTTTAAAAAAATAGTATTTCTGGCATACTAAGGGATTGCCTACCATAGAAAATGGGAATGTAGGGGCAATCCTTTATGGTTGCCCTTCATTAATTCTAGAAATGACATTATAACATACTATTAAGGAATTAGGATTCAATAATACCCTTTCGAGAATTAAACCTGCCAGGTTTTTAAAACATGGCAGGTTTGGACATTTAAAATTTGGGTATTATTAAATCCTGACTCCTAAGTATAAATTACCTATCATTTTTGACAAAAATTTCGGCAATTTGAATACTATTAAGTGCCGCACCTTTGCGAATGTTATCAGCAACCACCCATAAGTTAAGCCCACGCGGATGGGAGATATCTTCGCGAATACGCCCAACAAACACTGGATCATTATTGGCAGATTCAGTGACAGCAGTGGGATAGCCACCCGGTTTGCGTTCATCCATCAAAACCACGCCATGGGCATTTTTTAATAATTCGCGTGCCTGCTCGGTGCTGATTTTTTCACGAGTTTCAATATGCACTGCTTCAGAATGTCCATAAAATACAGGAACACGAACAGTAGTCGGATTGATTAAAATGGAATCATCCTCAAAAATTTTGTGCGTTTCCCAAATCATCTTCATCTCTTCTTTTGTATAGCCATTTTCCATGAAAACGTCAATATGTGGCAAACAATTAAAAGCGATTTGTTTGGGGTAAACATCAGGGCTGATAGGTTTACCATTGAGTAGAGCCGCCGTTTGAGTGGCAAGTTCTTCGATAGCCTCTTTACCGCTACCCGAAACAGATTGATAAGTCGCAACATTAATACGCTCAATCCCTACAGCATCGTAAATGGGCTTAAGGGCAACCAACATTTGTATAGTAGAGCAGTTAGGATTAGCGATAATATTGCGTGGCTTATATTGTGCTATCGCGTGTGGATTCACTTCAGGCACAACTAGCGGAATATCTTTATCCCTGCGAAATTGTGAAGTATTATCTATAACCACACAGCCTGCCTCAGCAGCACGCGGTGCATGTATGACTGAAACAGATGCGCCGGCTGAAAACAAACCAATTTGCGTTTTGGAAAAGTCAAATTGTTCTAAATCGCCTACTACCAGGGATTGCCCTTTAAATTGGATTCGTTTACCGGCTGAACGGTGACTGGCTAAGGGATATAAATTGGCTATTGGAAAATCGCGTTCTTCCAAAATAGAAATCATCGTTTCACCCACAACCCCGGTTGCACCAACTACTGCGACATCAAATTTTTGACTCATTTTTTTATCTTCTCCTTTTATGATCCACTATTCAGTGCTGCTACGACGGCATCACCCATTTCACAGGTACTAACCGTTTCTTTTCCTGGTTGTTCAATATCTTTGGTACGCAAACCATTACATAAGACTTGACTCACCGCATTTTCCACCACATCCCCTAATTTTGGTTGATTAAGGCTATAACGTAACATCATGGCGATGGATAAAATAGTCGCTAAAGGATTAGCGATATTTTGTCCGGCAATATCGGGAGCGGAACCATGTATGGGTTCATACATCCCTTTATTATGGGCATCTAAAGAGGCAGAAGGCAACATGCCGATGGAGCCTGTTAGTTGAGAGGCTAAATCCGATAAAATATCGCCAAACATATTAGTTGTCACGATGACATCAAATTGTTTGGGGGCACGTACCAGTTGCATTGCCGCATTATCTACATACATGTGGGTGAGTTGAACATGGGGAAAATCCTTCCCTACTCGTGTGACGACTTCGCGCCAAAGTTCAGTTGCTTCTAACACATTGGCTTTATCAACTGAGCATAGACGTTTTTGCCGCTTTTCGGCACTTTCAAAGGCGACTTGTGCAATGCGTTCAATTTCGCTTTCACTATAGACCAGGGTATTAATGCCCTGTGACTCGCCATTATCAAGAATATGAATACCCCGTGGCTGTCCAAAATAAATGCCGCCGGTGAGTTCACGTACAATTAAAATATCTAATCCATCAACGATTTCCGGTTTGAGCGTTGAAGCATTAGCTAATTCGGGGAATAATATAGCCGGTCTTAAATTGGCAAACAGTTTCAGTTCGGAGCGTAAGCCTAATAAGCCTTTTTCAGGACGAATTGCGATATCCAGTGATTCCCATTTAGGACCACCAACAGCCCCTAACAATACCGCATCTGCTTTTTTAACCCGTTCCAGGGTTTTTGCGGGTAAGGGATGCCCGGTGGCATCAATTGCTGCACCGCCAACTAAACCTTGTTCTAACTGTACATCCAAACCATAGGCGTTCCATAATTTGTCTAATACTTTAATGGCTTCGGCGATAATTTCCGGTCCAATACCGTCACCTGGTAATATTGCGATAGTTTTAGTCATTTCAGTTATCAGTTATCAGTTATGTTGAATATATGTGGCTACAATTTGAATTTTTGTGAGTATTTTAACATTATACGATATATCGTTTTTTAGATAAATATCTTTACCTATAAATGGTAATTTCATTTCACAAACTTAGAAAACTTTAACTTTCAGCTTTGCCATTTATTTCAAGGTTAAATAGTTACATGAAATGAATAATAATAATATACTGTTTAGTGGAGGCGAACCTTTGTGTTCCCCCAGACTTAACTGATAACATATAACTGATAACTTAAAATGAAAAATATTTGGTATCGTGAACCTTTTGTTTGGCTATTAATCTTATTTCCAGCCTCTGCGGTGATTGCTGGCATAATCACTATTTCGCTTGCTATCCATTCCAACGATGGCTTAGTGGTAGATGATTATTATAAACAGGGATTAGAAATAAACCTGACTTTAAAACGCGATAAAGCGGCTGCGCGTCACGGTTTAGAAGCAACCCTACGTTTTAATATCGAACATCGACTGATCCATCTACAACTAAACGCACACCCCGATTATAAATTGCCTCATCAAGTGCAACTCCATTTTAGCCATCATACTCGCGCCGGTTTTGATAAATCAGTCAAATTGGCGTTTCTTGGTGATAATACTTATCAAGGACCTTTCCCAGAATTAATCATCGGTGCCTTCTTTGTGCAACTGAGCGCAGATGATTGGCGTTTGTTAAAATCCATACGTGTGCCAATCACTCAAGGATTACATATTAAGCCGGCTTAGTTGCCCATGTTGCCCAAATCGGATTTTTAACGGGAACCAATCAGAAATCCGATTTTTGAAAAAATCGGATTTCTTGACCAGACTGATAATAACAGCTATAAATAACCTAAATACCAAAAAATCTTAGCACCAATATTTAAATATGCAAACCTTTGAACATCAAAGAAACCTCGTTGGCATTTTTGCTCAACACAAAGTAGCAGCTAATCTATTAATGCTAATGATGTTACTATCAGGTGTTTGGGCTTTGAGTCAACTCAATACCCAATCTTTGCCTAATTTCGCATTAGATATCATTTCTGTGACCGTCTTATGGACTGGGGCAACAGCTGAAGATGTAGAAACGTCTATTACCAACCCCATTGAACAAGAATTACGTACCCTGGATCATGTTCATAAAATGAACTCCACTTCGACTAATAATTTTTCAACCATTGTCATAGAATATGACGAAGGCACTGATATGGGCTGGGCACTCGATCAAGTCAAAGAAAAAGTCGCCTTATTGCGTAATTTACCAGCCAATGCGGAAAAACCAGAAATCAGTCGCCCTGCCCACTATGATCGAATTGCCAATTTGCTCATTACCGGACCATCAGATGCCAATGAGTTACGCCATTTAGCCCGACGCATGGAACGTGAATTGCTTGATCGAGGCATTAGTAAAATTGAAATTAATGGTTTACCCGAAGAAGAAATTGCGATACAAATTTCGACGGTTCAATTGGAAGAACTCGGTCTTACCTTGCCCCAAATAAGTGAACAAATCAAGCGTTTTAGTCGCGATATTCCCGCCGGTACAATTGGGCGCGATGATGGCGCACGGCAATTGCGGAGCTTAGAACAACGCCGCGATGAATTATCCTTCACTCAACTACCTATCATTACCGACAAATCCGGTCGTTATATCAAACTAGACGATATTGCCACGATTGAACGCCGTCCTCGACAAGCTGAAGTTCGCCTTACTTACCAGGGTAAACCTGCTGTTGAATTACGGTTATTACGAACTGAACAAAGCGATGCACTCGGTGCTGCACAAACTTTACATGCCTGGTTAGAAGAAACACGACCTAAACTCCCGCCAGGCATCAACTTACAAGTTTACGCCCAATCATGGGAACTCATTGATGAACGTATATCTCTACTACTCACAAATGGTTTCGGTGGATTAATACTGGTTGTAGCAACTTTATTTATATTTCTCAATGGACGAGTCGCGTTTTGGGTAGCTGCCGGCATTCCTATCTCCTTGATGGGTATGTTAGCGATACTCTATATAATAGGGGGCAGCATCAATATGGTCAGCTTATTTGCCATGATCATGGCACTAGGTGTGATCGTTGATGATGCGATTGTCGTCGGTGAAGATGCCTTTAGCCATTTTCAAACGGGTGAACAATCATTATTAGCCGCCGAAGGCGGCGCACAACGAATGTTAGCCCCCGTAACCGCCTCATCATTAACCACGATAGCGGCTTTTTTACCGCTCATGCTAATTGGTGGCATAATGGGAAATATCTTGTTTGATATTCCAACCATTATGATTTGCGTATTAATAGCTTCATTGATAGAATGCTTTTTAATCTTACCCGGTCATTTACGACACACTTTTCATCAACTCCATCATCATAAACCCAACTGGCTCAGACAAAAACTAGAAAATGGCTTTAATCAACTACGTGATGTCTATTTCCGCCCTTTCATTACCATGGCGATCAGTTTTCGTTGGAGTGTATTAGCTATGATGTTAGCGGCTATTATGTTAGCAATAGGTTTATTAGCAGGCGGACGAATGGGTTTCACCTTTTTTCCCTCACCTGATGGTTTTATCATTACAGCGAATGCCAATTTTATGGCAGGCACCTCACCAACGCGAGTTGACAAATTTTTAGAACACCTAGAAAAAACTTTGTATGCCACCGAAAAAGAATTAGGGGGAGATATAATTAAAGTCGTCGTCTCTCGACATGGAAGCGCGATAACAGGGGGTAGTAGCCGAAAGGGCGATCAATTTGGCTCTTTTATGATTGAACTGACTTCGCCAGATAGCCGCACAGTGCGTAATAAACAATTCATTCAAGCCTGGCAAGCCAAAGTTATTATCCCGTCAGGCTTAGAAAGTCTAACTATCACAGAAGAACGTGGCGGTCCACCTGGCAGAGATATAGAACTGCGTCTCAATGGCAATGATCCCGACAAAGTGAAAGCCGCCGCCCTGGAATTGATTGATGTCTTAAAAACTTTTCCAGGAGTCAGTGGCTTTGAAGATGATATGCCTTATGGTCAAGAACAATGGATTTATTCATTAACACCTTATGGGACAGCACTCGGTTTAACCGTCGAGTCGGTGGGACAACAATTACGCGCTGCTTTTGATGGACATTTAGTGCAAATTTTTCAAGAACATGAAGATGAGATAGAAGTCCGGGTCATGTTACCCGATCAGGAACGCTACCGTTTAGCTACTTTAGAAAATTTCATGCTGCAATTACCCAATGGTAGCCGTATACCCTTTTCCACAGCGGTAAATGTCACGACGCGGCGAGGCTTTGAAGCCATACGCCATAGCCAAGGGCTTTTAGCTGCACAAGTCTCAGCCGATGTAGACAAAGCCGTTAATAACGCGAATCGAATTGTTGCTAATCTAATAGAAAACTTCCTACCGGATTTAACAACCCGTTATGGGGTAGAATACGCCTTTGAAGGACGCATGGCAGATCAAGCCGAAACATTGAGCGATATGAAACGGGGAATGATATTCGCCCTCGCCATAATTTATATCATACTGGCATGGCAATTTGCCTCCTATGGCTGGCCCCTGATTGTGATGAGTGTGATACCATTTGGTTTAGTTGGCGCTATTTTTGGACATTGGATGATGGGCATAGATTTAACTATTTTATCGCTATTTGGCTTTTTTGGCTTATCAGGCATTGTGATTAATGATTCCATCGTACTCATCACCTTCTATAAACAACTACGCGAAGAAGGAATGCCAGTCCAAAGTGCCCTGGTTGAAGCCGCTTGTCAACGATTAAGAGCTGTACTACTCACCTCATTAACCACAATTTTTGGTTTAACACCGCTACTATTTGAAACCTCACTACAAGCACAATTTTTGATACCCATGGCGACTTCGATTGCTTTTGGCTTAATGTTTTCCACCATATTAGTCTTATTAGCTGTGCCAGCATTGTTGTCGATTTATGAGCGGATTATGGTACCGCGTAAAGTATAGCATTTTTCGTTTTGGTGAAATACAAAAAAGGGCATTGTCGCGGTGGTTGCCCCTAAAGTCTTTGAATACGTTTTATAGGGGCAGACTTGTGTGTCTGCCCAATTACTGATAACAATCAATCATTAATTAATTACGTTTGCTCCAATTCAATATCAATTCCTAAAGAACGAATTTCTTTGACCAACACATTAAACGATTCAGGCATACCAGCATCCATGCGGTAATCCCCTTCTACAATATTCTTATACATCTTCGTTCTACCATTGACATCATCTGATTTGACAGTCAACATTTCTTGTAGGGTATAAGAAGCACCATAAGCCTCCAAAGCCCATACTTCCATTTCACCAAAACGTTGTCCACCAAATTGTGCCTTTCCTCCTAACGGTTGCTGAGTGACCAAACTATAAGGTCCTGTTGAACGCGCATGCATCTTATCATCTACCAAATGATTTAACTTCAACATATACATATAGCCCACCGTGACAGGACGTTCAAAGGCTTCCCCTGTTCGCCCATCATATAAAGTCGCTTGACCGGATGTCGGTAAATCAGCCAATTCCAACATCCTCTTTATATCTGATTCACTCGCCCCATCAAAAACAGGGGTTGCCATTGGTACCCCTCCACGTAAATTACCGGCTAACTCTAACAATTGAGCATCGTTTAAAGCGGCTAAGTTTTCTTGTTTACCACTGCTGTTATAAACCTGCTCTAAAAATGCCCTTAACTTGTCAAGCGAAAAAGGAGGCTTCTTTGGAGGTGGGGTGATCAGTTTTTTTAAAGATGTTATGCACTCTTCAAGCAAAACGGGTTTATCATTGTTGTTATAAAGCTGCTCCAAAGATGTCAGGAACTCTTCAGGCAAAACTCGTTTATCACTGTTGTTAACCCGCTCTAAATATGCCAGTGACTTTTCAAGCCAATCAAGCTCACCTGGTTTAATTTGCGATTGAAGTTTTGACAATAGGGCAGCCATTTTTTCATTCAATACCTTTGCTTTCCAACCGAATAATATTTTCAAGAAAGCCCTATTTTCGGCTTCAATCTTTTGTGGCAACTCATCCTTTTGCAACTCCTCACTTAGGGCAGCCATTTTTTCATCCAACGCCTTTTCTGCCAAAGCAAGTAATTCCAAAAACAGAGGTTTGTTGAAGGGGGCTAAAATTTCTCGTTTATCACTGTTGTTAGAAAGCAACTCTAAATCCGCCGGTAACTTTTTAAGCCAATCAAGCTCACCAGGTTTAAATTCATTTTGAACCTTTGGCAATAGGGCAGCCATTTTTTCATCCAACGCCTTTGGAACCCAACCAACTAATAAATCCAAAGCCTTATTTTCGGTTTTAAATTCCAACCGAACCTTCTGCAAAACGTCCTCAATTTTTTCAGCCAAGGCATTTTTAGTTTTCAACACCAACTGAACCATTAGCGATAGGGCCTCATCAATTTCTGTTTTTAACTCCTCCTTTACTGTCGGTAAAAGGACCTCAATTTTTTCACCCAACGCCTCTTCGGTTTTCAAGACCTCTTTTGTTGTCAGTAAAAGGGCCTCAATTTGTTCAACATCTTCATTTTGAAGCATTGGCAATAGGGCCTCAATTTGTTCACACAAAGCCTTTTCGGTTTTCAGCACTTCCTTTAGTTTTGCAGTCCTGTTTATAGGAGGTGGTGGAGGTTCTGGCGGCAATTCTGACATAATTTTTTCACCCAACCCATGTGCGGCCCAGCCTAAGTGCGTCTCCAAAACTTGACCAATGTTCATCCGAGATGGGACACCCAAAGGATTTAGGACGATATCGACAGGCCTACCTTCTTTGGTATAAGGCATATCTTCAATCGGCACAATCATAGAAACTACACCTTTATTACCATGTCGCCCTGCCATTTTATCCCCAGGTTGTATTTGTCGTTTTACCGCCAGATAAACCTTAATCATCTTTAATATTCCAGGCGTTAACTCATCACCTGCCTTCAATTTTTGCCGCTTTTGTTCATAAAGTTCATCTGAACGTTTCCGTTGCGTTTTTATTTGCTCAGCAAAGTTTTCTATTTGCTCAGCCAGCCCTTGTTCTTGTAACTGTATTTCAAAGCAAAACGCCCGTGCGAAACTGTCCAAATATTCTTCGCTTATCACTGTCCCATGTTCCAAATTTTTTGGACCACTTTGAGCCGTTTTACCGATCAACAGCTTTTTTAAGCGAGCGAAAATATCATCCTCTAAAATACGAAGTTCATCGCGTAAATCTTTCTTAACCTTATTCAGTTCCGCTTCTTCAATTTGTAAAGCACGAGCATCTTTCTCGACACCATCACGGGTAAATATTTGTATATCAATCACAGTACCCATCGTACCACTGGGTACCCGCAAGGAACTATCTTTTACATCAGACGCTTTATCCCCAAAAATCGCTCGCAATAATTTTTCTTCCGGCGTTGGTTGCGTTTCACCTTTAGGTGTTACTTTACCCACTAATATATCACCCGGCTTAACTTGAGCACCAATATAGACAATACCGGAATTATCTAAATTACTCAATGCCGATTCACTGATATTGGGAATATCTGAGGTAATTTCTTCTGGACCCAATTTAGTATCTCGTGCGGTACTACTGAGTTCCACAATATGAATCGAAGTAAAACGTTCATCAAGAACCAATCGTTCCGAAATCAAAATTGAATCTTCAAAGTTGTAACCATTCCAAGGCATAAACGCAACGAAGACATTTTGTCCTAAGGCTAATTCGCCTAAATCCGTTGAAGGTCCATCGGCTAACACATCTCCTCTACAGATTGTATCTCCAGGTCTAACCAGTGGTTTTTGGTTAATACAAGTATTTTGATTAGATCTCACATATTTCGTTAAATTATAAATATCCACACCAGAGTCTAATGAAGAAGAACCCGAAGCTGTTAATTCAAAATCATTCACATCAGCAGTCTCATGTTTCACAACCTCATCATCATTAACACGAACCACAATACGTGCGGCATCGACAGAATCGACTAATCCACCCCGTTCAGCAACGATAGTGACACCTGAATCCACTGCGACAATCCGTTCTATACCCGTACCCACTAAGGGCTTTTCCGCTCGTACTAGCGGTACAGCTTGCCGCTGCATATTAGAACCCATGAGCGCACGATTAGCATCATCATGTTCCAAAAAGGGTATCATTGAAGCCGCGACTGATACAATTTGTTTAGGTGAAACATCCATATAATTGATTTTATCCCGTGTCACCACCGTAAACTCTTCTTCATGTCGTGCAGTCACTAATTCATCTTTAAAAAAGCCTTCCTGATCTAAACTAGCGTTTGCTTGAGCAATGACAAAACTGCCTTCTTCAATAGCTGATAGATAATCTATTTTATCCGTCACTTGCTGATTTTCTACTAGCCGATAAGGTGTTTCCAAAAAACCATATTGATTTGTCCTGGCATAAACAGCCAAGGAATTAATCAATCCAATATTTGGTCCTTCTGGTGTTTCAATAGGACAAACACGCCCATAATGAGTTGGGTGTACATCCCGCACTTCAAAACCCGCTCGCTCTCGTGTTAAGCCTCCTGGTCCCAAAGCAGAAATACGGCGTTTATGCGTTATCCCAGAAAGTGGATTATTTTGGTCCATAAATTGTGACAACTGACTGGAGCCAAAAAACTCCCGAACCACGGCAGTAATCGGTTTAGCATTAATCAACTCCTGTGGCATAACGGTTTCGACTTCTGCCAAACTCAGACGTTCCTTCACCGCCCTTTCCACGCGAACCAAGCCGATACGGAATTGATTTTCGGTCATTTCCCCAACACTGCGAATCCGTCGATTGCCTAAATGGTCAATATCATCAATCATACCGATACCATTACGGATAGCAATTAGGGTGCGTAAGACATCCAGAATATCGTCCGTTGATAATATACTAGAGCCAGTTAACTCTTTATGACCGACTCGGCGATTAAATTTCATGCGCCCAACGATAGACAGATTATAACGTTCATCAGAAAAAAATAAGTTGTTAAAAAGGGTTTCAGCAGCTTCCGCCGTAGGCGGTTCCCCAGGGCGCATCATGCGATAGATTTCTAAGTAAGCCTCTACCTGCGTTGGAGTGGGGTCAATACGCAAAGTTTCAGAAATATAAGCGCCTCGATCTAAATCATTGGTATATAAAATATCAAACGATTCAACCTGATGTTCTAATAATTTATTGAGGATTTCCTCAGTGATTTCCTCATTGCCCTTAGCGATAACCTCTTTTGCTTCCCCTATAGTCAGAACCGTGACATCATGCGCTAAGACTTTACCTAATAAAAATGATACTCGCTGCCCATTTTCGTCATCATCAGGAATTTTGACAGCAGAGATACCTGCTTTTTCTAATTGCCTTATCTGTTTAGCATTAAAGCGTCGCCCCGCTTCAACAATCACTTGGCCATCAGGGCCTTTAATATCAAAGCCCGCCATTTCCCCACGTAGTAATTCAAAATTAAGGTCCAGATAATAGTCAGAATTGACACGATTAATACGAAAGGTGTCAAAAAACAATTTTAACATCTGTACATTATCAAAGCCTAAAGCACGTAGTAGAATCGTTGCGGGCAATTTACGCCGCCTATCAATGCGAATATAAAGGCAATCCTTGTGGTCAAACTCAAAATCTAGCCAAGAACCACGATAAGGAATAATTCGCGCATTATAAAGTAATTTACCTGAAGTATGCGTTTTACCCTTATCATGATCAAAAAATACGCCAGGGGAACGATGCAATTGAGAAACAACCACGCGCTCTGTTCCATTAATCACAAAGGTGCCGTTTTTTGTCATCAGGGGAATTTCTCCCATATAGACAATCTGCTCCTTGATATCTTGCACCGTTTTATTTTTAGACTCCTTGTCATATACAACCAAGCGCATTTTAACTTTGAGCGAAGCAGCATAAGTCATACCACGCAATTGACATTCTTTAACATCAAACTGAGGTTTATTGAGTTGATAACTGACATACTCAAGAGCAGCATGACCACTATAGCTGACAATTGGAAAAACTGACTTGAAAGCGGCATGTAAACCCACATCAGCATACTCTTCTAGTGGCGTATCTAATTGCAAAAAGGAACGATAAGAATTGACTTGAATCGCAAGCATATAGGGAACATCCAAGATGCTGGGACGTTTGCCGAAATCCTTGCGGATGCGTTTTATCTCAGTGAAAGAATAAGCCATATTTCAATAGTGAATGGTGAATGGTTAGTGGTTAATGGTTAATGCTTAAATGAATGAAAAATGGGAGCAATCCTTTATGCTTGCCCTACTGGCTAAAATATTTTTAATTATTTATTTTGAGATATTCGATGATAGGAAAAATGTTGACTGGAAAAAAGGTAACAATTCAGTTTTAGCGTGTTAGAAATACTATTATTTTGAAAAGATAGTATTTATTTTAAAGGCTGTTACAAAAAATGAATTTGAAAGTTGAAAAGATAATATTGGAAATGCTGGAAACCTGGTAAAAATTGAATATCTAACAGATTTTAAATTATTAGAGACTTTAAACGGCTTAAATATGGCATGTTATGTAGGGTGGGCAAGTCTTTGCACACCAACCGTTAAAAAAACGCAGGTGATTATAAAAACGCAAAAAAACCCCGTTTGAAAAACGGGGTTTCTTCTGAAACTATTTAATCTCAACACTACCACCGGCAGCTTCAATATCTTTCTGAATTTTCTCAGCTTCGTCTTTAGGTATACCTTCCTTAATAGGTGAAGGAATACCTTCTACCAAAGCTTTAGCTTCCTTTAAACCAAGACCTGTAATAGCCCGAACAACCTTAATAACTTGAACCTTCTTCTCACCAAAACTGGTTAGGTTAACAGTAAACTCAGTTTGTACTTCTGCTGGTGCAGAAGCTTCTGCAGTTGGTGCTGCGATTTGGGCAACCGCCGCCGCGGCTGATACCCCAAATTTCTCTTCCATCGCGCTGATGAGTTCCACCACTTCCATAACGGTCATATTAGCGATGGCTTCTAAAATCTCTTCTTGGCTACTGCCATAACAATCTCCTGTCTATTCTTTTATATCGCGTACCGCCGCCATTGTGCGTACCAATTTAGCATGCGGCTCTGACAAAGTGCGTACCAGTTTAGTAATAGGTGCTTGTATCACAGACATCAGTTGACTTATCGCTTCAAGATAAGTGGGCAACTTCGCCACCTTATCAATGGCTTGTGCCTCTAGTAACTGACCGCCCAAACCAATACCTTTAACAACTAACTTTGTATTGGTTTTAACAAACTCAGAAATAACACGCGCCCCAGCACCCGGCTCATTCATTGAAAAGGTCAATACTACCGACCCAACTAGGACATCTTGTAAACATTCAAAATCAGTATTTGTCATGGCACGTCGTGCCAGGGTATTTCTGACAACACGTAAATAAACGCCTGCATCCCGTGCTTTTTTTCGCAATTCGGTCATTTCAGCAACGGTCATGCCGCGATAATCAGCGACAATGGCAGAATGTGCTTGCTTGGCTATTTCGCTAACACTGGTAACAATAGCTCGCTTATCTTCAAGCAGTAGCGGCATTAACGCTCTCCTTGGTAGGTTTGTTTAACAAAAGCAAAACCACCTGAGAATGGGTCTTGCCATCTGCGAAGGCTTTACTCAGTGATAACTGAACCACTGATACCTACGGTCTTTGACGACTGCTGGAGAATTTCCAGTAGCTCAAAGTCTAAATAACTAGAAAGGCTTGCTTTTCTAGTTTAAAAAATAATTATATCACAAACTGGCTTGTTCCACTGCCAGTCCCGGTCCCATCGTCGTGGAAACCGTTATTTTTTTCATATAAATACCTTTTGATGTACTTGGCTTGTGTTTTTGCAAAGCTGCAATTAGAGCTTGCAAATTTTCACGTAAGGCATCAGTTGTAAACGATATTTTACCTAAACTACTGTGAATAATACCTGCTTTATCAGTACGATAACGTACTTGTCCTGCTTTGGCATTATTAACGGCGGTTGCTACATCAGGTGTTACAGTACCAACTTTGGGATTTGGCATTAAACCACGTGGTCCCAAAATTTTACCCAATTTTCCCACAACTCGCATTGCATCCGGGGAAGCAATTACAACATCAAAATCTAAAAAACCTTTTTTCACTTGCTCTGCTAAGTCTTCCAAACCAACAATATCAGCCCCTGCTTCTTCAGCTTTAGTTACATTATCCCCCTGGGTAAATACCGCTACTCGTATATCTTTACCCGTGCCATTGGGCAGAATAGTAGAACCCCGTACCATTTGATCAGATTTACGCGGATCAACACCTAAGTTGACACTGATATCGACTGATTCATTGAATTTGGCATGGGGAAGGGATTTTAACAAATCTAATGCATCATTGATAGGATAATATTTCCCTGGCTGTAATTGCGCTTTAATCGCTTTTATACGTTTTGACGGCTTTGCCATTATACTACCCCCTCTACTTCAATACCCATACTTCTGGCACTGCCTGCAATAGTGCGTACTGCGGTGTCCATGTTGGATGCTGTTAAATCAGGCATTTTAGCGGTTGCAATTTCTTCAAGTTGCGCTCGTGTAACTTGACCGACTTTATCAGTATGTGGTGTTTTACTTCCTTTCTCAAGCCCTGCCGCTTTTTTCAATAAAATAGCAGCAGGTGGTGTTTTGATCACAAAAGAAAAACTTCGATCAGAATAAGCCGTGATCACGACCGGTGTAGGCATACCTGGTTCCAGGTGCTGTGTTTTCGCATTAAATGCCTTGCAAAATTCCATAATATTTAGGCCATGCTGACCTAAAGCGGGTCCAACGGGTGGACTCGGATTAGCTTGACCGGCCTTAACTTGTAATTTAATATAAGCGGCGACTTTTTTTGCCATTATAAAGTCCTTATTTGGGTACAAACGCTTTTTTAAAAGCTCCCCTTTGATCAAAAATTATTCTTTCTCAACCTGTCCAAATTCAAGTTCTACAGGTGTTGAACGTCCAAAAATTCGCACTGCCACACGCAAACGGCTCTTTTCATAATTAGCTTCTTCAACCACGCCATTGAAATCATTGAAAGGTCCATCAATAACACGCACGACTTCACCGACTTCAAATAGTACTTTAGGACGGGGTTTTTCTGCCGCTTCTTGAACACGTTGTAAAATAAGCTCGGCTTCTTTATCTGAAATAGGAGCGGGTCGTTCATGGGTACCTCCGATGAAAGCTAAAACTTTAGGCACGTTTTTAACAAAGTGCCACAATTCGTCTCTTAGTGATAAAGGTTCTCCTTCATCATTAATTTGTTCTCCATCAAGGGCATCCATATCCATTTGTACAAGCACATAGCCTGGAAAGAGTTTGCGGTCACTCTTACGTTTTTGCCCTTTACGCATTTCGACCACTTCTTCAGTAGGTACTAAAACTTGTCCGAATCCTTTTTGTAATTCACTACGTGCTCGTGCTATTCGCTCCTCAAGAGAAAGTTTGGCCGACTTTTCATATCCCGAATAGGCTTGCACAACGTACCAGCGCAGAGCCATTTTTTACCCTCCTTGGCCTGTGAATAAGCGGACGAGCCAAAATAAAAAACTATCCAAACCCCAGATAATAATGGCTACCAACAACACCATAATAAGAACGATACCTGTCATTTGCAGGGTTTCCTGGCGTGTTGGCCAAACGACCTTACGAACTTCAACATGCGTCTGCTGTAAAAAATCTTTAGTTCGACGACCTTTATCAGTTTGTAACGCAATAAAAATGCTAATGCCCACTATCCCTAAGAGGATAACAACGCGTAAAAGTAGCGAGTATTCAGCAAAAGTGTAGAATCCAAAAATGCCCGTTCCGAGCAACACCATTACTAACAACCATTTAATGGTATCGAATTTGCTAGAGGTCGTCGCATCTGTTTTTGTACTCATTAGATGACGTTTATAAATTCTGTGGAGTTTAAATAGTGGCAGGCCAGGAGGGAATTGAACCCCCAACCTTCGGTTTTGGAGACCGACGCTACTGCCAATTGAGCTACTGGCCTTTTATAGATTTCAATCTAGAATTATATAGATATGAATTATTGTTTAAAAAATGGAGCCCATAACTGGATTTGAACCGGTGACCTCACCCTTACCAAGGGTGTGCTCTACCAACTGAGCTATATGGGCAGATATTGCTAATATAAAAAATAATGATTTTGAGCGGGTGATGGGAATCGAACCCACGCTATCAGCTTGGAAGGCTGAAGTTCTACCATTGAACTACACCCGCTTGAATATGTCTATGCAAAAAATTTTACGATTAATTATATATAATAGTGGTGGAGGGGGGTGGATTCGAACCACCGTAGGCGTAAGCCAACAGATTTACAGTCTGCCCCCTTTAACCACTCGGGCACCCCTCCATTATTATTTAATTCAATTTGTAAAAAGCGTCAAAAAATACTATTTTTTAATTATTAATTTTTTTAATATTGAGCAAAATTTTATGATAAAAAATGGTGGAGGGGGGTGGATTTGAACCACCGTAGGCGTAAGCCAACAGATTTACAGTCTGCCCCCTTTAACCACTCGGGCACCCCTCCATTTAATTTAGTTATGATTAAATAATGACATTTTTTAGAATTTCAAGAGTTTTTTAAATTTAATCCGTGTATTATGAACATTTTTAAATGAAATGTCAACTAAAAAGTGAACTTTATTTTCATTTTTTGTGTTTTTATATTTTATAATGCCTCTGTATGCTATGATTTATAAGACTTTAAGCTTAATTTAAAAATTAAAATTTGCGAAAAAATAAAATTAATAGTATAATTCAAATTAGATTAATAATTATTTTTTACATTTTAAACAGGAACAGAAATCGAATTTTTTCAAAAAATATGATTTCTACTGATTTTCAATTTATGAAACTTTCTATTATTATACTTGCCGCAGGGCTTGGTAAACGGATGCACTCCGAACAGCCTAAAGTTTTACACCTTTTGGCTGATAAACCCTTAATTCGTCATGTCGTTGACACTGCTTTGATTCTGAAGCCGGATAGTTTATATGTCGTTTATGGTTATAAAGGTGAACTCGTTCGTCAAGCAATAACTGAGCCCAATTCCCAATTCCCAATTCCCAATTCCCAAACTAATATTAATTGGATCGAACAAGCACAGCAATTGGGTACCGGACATGCGGTCGCCCAGGTGATGCCTAACATTGCTGATGATAACATTATATTAGTGCTATGTGGTGATGTACCTTTAATCAATTCGACGATATTACAAACATTGTATTCACAAGCGGATGCTAATCATTTAGGAATGTTGACCGTTGAATTAGATAATCCGCACGGTTATGGGCGAGTGGTTCGCAATGTAGCGGGAGAAGTAGAATGCATCGTTGAAGAAAAGGATGCAAATGTCAATCAAAAACAAATTAAAGAAGTTAATGTTGGCGTATATACTATTCCGGCAGTTCATCTACGTCGTTGGTTAGCTTTATTAAATAATGATAATGCACAGGGTGAATATTATTTGACAGATATTATTGCTTTAGCCGTGCAAGACAATTTATCCATTTATAGTATTTTAACTCATAATATATATGAAGTTATGGGTGTGAATGATCGTACCCAGTTGGCAAGTTTGGAACGTTATTATCAAACTCAGCAAGTTAATCGCCTTATGCTTGCCGGGGTAACAGTCATGGATCCTACCCGCCTTGATATACGGGGTACGGTACAAACCGGGCGTGATGTTTCCATTGATGTTAATGTGATTCTTGAGGGCGAAATCACGCTAGGTGATCGGGTCAAAATTGGTCCTCATACAGTTATACGCCATGCCAAAATAGCGAATGATGTTGAAATTTTGAGTCATTGCGTTATTGAAAATGTTGTAATAGGTGCAGGTTGTCGTATTGGGCCTTTTGCGCGTTTGCGCCCTGACACGGTATTAGCGGAGCAAGTGCATGTTGGCAATTTTGTTGAGCTGAAAAAATCAACCGTGGCTAACGGTTCTAAAATAAATCACTTAAGCTATGTTGGTGATAGTAAAGTGGGTAGTGGCGTTAATATTGGTGCCGGTACGATTACTTGTAATTATGATGGTGCGAACAAACATAAGACTATTATAGAAGATAGGGCTTTTATTGGCTCTAATACACAGTTAGTTGCTCCGGTGAAGGTAGGAGCCGGTGCAACTATTGGTGCCGGTTCTACCATTACTATAAATGCACCACCTGATGCCCTAACCTATACTCGTAGCCCTCAAAAGACAATTGCTGATTGGCAACGTCCTTGCAAAAAAAAATGATGTTAATAGTTAATGGTTAATGGTTAATATTATATGAATTTATTTAATGTAACTAATTGATTTATTTCATATTTTTTAAGTTTAATCACAAAGAACTTAAATTTAATCGCTATAATATCTAAATTAGTATTTTGTACAGGACATTAAAGACTTGTACCTACTTATTTAAGTTGAATACTTCACCATTAATCACTAACCATTAACCATTTAACCATTAACCATTAACGACGACAATGAGTGATATTCCTTTAAGTGTGCTATTTGGCATACTCGTATTTCTAATTTTAATTTCTGGATTTTTTTCCGCATCTGAAACGAGCATGATGGCAATTAATCGCTATCGTTTACGTCATCTTGCTGCAAAAAAACATCGGGGTGCACTGCGTGTTAATCAATTATTAGAACACCCTGATCGGTTAATTGGTGTGATTTTATTAGGCAATAATTTTGTCAACATTTTAGCTTCTTCCATTGCGACGGTGATTGCTATTGAGTTGATGGGGGAGGCGGGGATTGCGATTGCCGCTGCTCTACTTACGGTGGTGATTCTTATTTTTAGTGAAGTCACCCCTAAAACGATAGCTGCACTTCATCCTGAAAGAGTCGCGTTTCCCGTCTCTTATATCATTAAACCTTTATTAACCGTTCTATATCCCCTGGTTTGGGTGTTAAATGGCATTAGCAATCAGTTGCTGAAATTATTTGGAATTTCTAAAACCGATTCCAATAGCCATCGTTTGAGTTCTGATGAATTGCGAACGGTAGTACATGAAGCTGGCGGCATTATTCCCAAACGTCATCAACAAATGTTGTTGGGTATTTTAGATTTAGAAAAAGTGACAGTAGAAGATATTATGGTGCCACGTAATGAAATTATCGGTATTGATCTCAATGCACCGCTTGAAACAATTACTGATCAATTGGCGACGAGTCAACATACTCGTTTACCGTTGTATTGCGATAGCATAGATAATGTGGTAGGTATGCTCCACCTACGCAAATCACTGCGCCTATTTAAGCACGGTGAATTAACTAAAGAAACGTTAAAAAAAGTTGCCCGTGAGCTTTATTTTGTGCCCGAAGGGACACCTTTACATACACAATTATTGAATTTTCAAAGACTTAAACGACGCATTGGTTTAGTCGTTGATGAATATGGCGATATTCAAGGTTTAGTCACCCTTGAAGATATTCTCGAAGAAATTGTTGGAGAATTTACAACCGATCCGGATGCTTTGAGTTTAGATATTCATCCGCAAGGTGATAATACATTTTTGATTGATGGAAGCATTACCGTGCGAGAACTTAACCGCACAATGCAATGGCATCTACCAACAGATGGTCCAAAAACACTCAACGGTTTGATTTTAGATTATTTAGAAGTGATTCCCGAAGTGGGAACAAGTTTCCTATTAGATGGATACCCCTTAGAAATTGTACAAATGGCTAATAAAGCAGTGAGAATAGTACGAATTCGGTCCAATCGTTGGCAACCAAATGGTTAATGGTTAATTGTTAATTCCACTTTGTCCTGTTCACAATTAACCACCGATAAACCCCATCAAATTAAAAACCCCGTTTTTTCAAAAAACGGGGTTTCTGAATTTTTATGTAGAAACGAAAAAATTTTTTAACATTTTAGAAACCAAGTTTTTTCAAAAACGGGTTTTTTTTTCACAAATAAAATTAATTTTTAATTATTTTTAAATAAAATAGTTTATAACTTATTGAAATTTAAGGGAAAATTTATTTTTTTATTTTTTTAGACGCTTTTTAATCATTTTTTTTCAAAAAAAGCGTGACATTTTTTCAAAAATAGTGTACAATATGCTCTCAATAATAAATACCAGTCGGAGCGTGGCGCAGCCTGGTAGCGCACTACCATGGGGCGGTAGGGGTCGCGAGTTCAAATCTCGCCGCTCCGATTCATTTTTTTATTGTTTAAAATTGTTTAAAAGTGATTAACTCAATCATGTCACTTAATTCTCAAGCCTCAATCATCCTTATTCCATAATCCTCGATCCTCAATCATTAACTATTAAACAGCGTTTTTGGCACAATGGCAAATTAGGTTTTGTGATTTCATTGGGATGAGTCAGCTGCCATTTTGAAGCCACCGGCCAGGTAAACTCAAAACGAGTGCCTTGTCCTAGCTGACTATCTACTTGAATATTGGCATTATGTTGATCGATGATTTTTTTGACCACAGCTAAGCCCAAACCAGAGCCGTTTTCCCTCGTCGTGAAAAAGGGATTGAAAATGCGTGGTAAGATATTTGGAGCAATCCCTGGACCACTATCTCTAATGCAAAAGCGTACATAACATTCATTTTCTGGTATCAAGCTTTGGCAATTTCCAGCAATACATATTCCAATGGTAATGTTTCCACCATTTTGCATCATCAAAATGGCATTAATCATCACATTGAGCAAAACTTGTTTGAGTTGATAAGGATCAGCCCAAAGTTTTGGAATTGAAGCACTGTCTTGCCAACAAATATTGATACCCGCCAACGGATTGCCAATTTCATGAGCTAATCCCATCGCCAGTTCACCCATGGTAGCCATTTTTTCCATCTGAAACATTTGCCGATCTAATTCGCGGCGGTGATCCACCAATTGTCGTTCTTCACTCACATCGCGTACTAATACGAGGCAACTGTGGGATTCACCCATCACCGACTCTGGGGTGACATTAACTAATAATGTACGATGAGCCATTTTTAACTCAAACCGCTGGTTAGTATGAGTATGATGGTATAATTGGGACCATTTTGGGCAGCATTCCTCAATACGACTTCCCATTAGCTCATTTTTTGGCTGTTCTAAAAATAATGCAGCCGCTTCATTTGCCAACTCAATATATCCACATGAATCCAAAGATAAAATCCCATCCCCTACATTTTCAATAATAGTTGCTAAATTTTGTCGTTCATGTTCCAAAGCGGCTGTTCTCATAGCGACTTCTTCTTTCAGTTGAGTTTGGCGTTGTTCCAAACATTGATACATTTGTTCTAATTGTGCTGCCATTGAATTAAAACTGTCACCTAAGTCAGCGATTTCATCCGAACTATTAATTTCAACCCGTTGGGAAAAATGCCCTTTTGCCACTTCTTCTGTTTAGAGATAAGGGCTGGAGTAGGTAACGCGACATATAGAAATCGGCTATGAGGGCAATTAAAATACACAACGCAATCAAACCATAAAGCATAAAAAGATTGACTGTCGTACGTAGCAAACAATTGTTGCTGAGGATAAGCCAGGGCGACTACCCATTCAGTTAGGGATGAAGTTTTAATAACTTTCAAGCCAAACTTGTCAGGTTTCGTTTCAGTCATTTCCGTATGACGTTTTCCCTGCATTATGTTTTGCAATACCGCTTTGGGAAACACACTAGATAGTTCAGTAATAGGTTTCATTTCAAAAGGCGGCACTTGGCTCGCAGAGTCAACACAACGGGCAATGTAAAAACCAGACAGATTAAAAAGATAAGTGGTATTACCTCGTGCGAGGGCAAGTTGTTGGATTTGAGCCCTAAAAAATTCGGCGTGAAGGTTAATAACCACTATACCTTGGATAATACCGGTTTGATCGGATACTGGAGTAGCAAACCGTACTACCGGTTTTTCTGGATATTCCACCTCACCTCGCTCAAGATTTCAATCCATCTGCGAAATATAGATTTCCCCCACTTTAACTTTGAGCGCGTCGTGGAGATAATAACGCTTAGATTTATAACGATTTCCAATCCTTGAATATCCAAAAAACGCACTTGATAAACATGCGGATAAGTTCGCGCAAAGGCGGCGAAATCGTTTTCTAAACGGGAACGCGCCACCCCCATTTTTGCTTCAGAATGACTTGCCATCGCCTCTGTAAAATCTAGCATAGCAGAATAATTTCCTAAATAAAGCACATCACTACGTAATTGTTCAATAAATCGCGCCATACTATCCGCTTTGTTAGCCACTTCTTGAGCAAGATGGTACAAAGTTTCATTTTTGAGCGTTTCCAAAGAATAGAATACACTCACTATGCAGGCAATAGTAACCGGTAATACAGCTGTAATTAGAAAAGCCACATAAATTTTTGAGGATAAACCACGAAATTGAAACATAATCAGTTATCAGTTATTTTAACGACTGGTTTTTCCTATGTTATAATAATGCGAATTAAGGGTTGAAAAATCCTTTTAAAATCTTATGGTTAAAATTTATCATTTTGGGCGATGCCCTGAATTAGTTTTCTTAACCATTGTTTTTAGTAGATACACACAGTTAAACTCTTATAATTCGCATTAATATTTTATTTCCTTCAGGAATTAATTATGAGCGAATTATATCACTTATAACAATCCACTGCCTATTTAGATAAAGCGATTATGATTAATGCATTCCCAATATTAGCTATTTTATTTGCGTTATTTGCCCTTTATTTCCCTCAATGGTTTCTTCCTCTTTCAGAATGGATATTAGTATTATTGGGAATAATCATGTTTATAATGGGCATGACGCTACATTTTTCGGATTAGCTGCCGGTTATTTTGTTGCCAGATGGATGGGTTATGATTTAAAAATAGCTAAAACGCTTGCCATTGAAATTGGTCTACAAAATTCTGGACTAGGGGCGGCATTAGCAGTTAAATATTTTGGTGCGGTAGCTGCTTTACCCGCTGCCTTGTTTAGTGTTTGGCATAATATATCGGGGGCTTTGCTGGCGCGGTATTGGAAGGATAAAATTTAATAGTGATTATGAATAAACCACAAATAAAAGTGAATCACGATGAACTTCTTAGGGATTATGCCGGTTATGAGTTTGTACAGGAAGAAATGGATGCCCTTCTTAAACAATTTATACAACTTTACTATCAAGACATCCTCAAATTGTATGGCTTTATTTAGTTCTATTTTGTCATATTTTTTTCTAGTATAGGTAGGTGGGTAGAAAACTCACCGAATCTCTACTGAAGTACCCCAAGAAATACCCGAAACAATTCGTCAAGATCAAGGGGAATACGAAAAGAATCAATATCTTTCACAATGCGTTTGGCATCACGATCTAACATGCCAAATCGCCACATATCGCCAATGGTCACAGTTCCATACAATTGTTCATCTTGCTCATCTCGATATTGCGCCATGGCGATCAATTCGACCGCTAACTGGTTAAAACCACGTTCTAAATCTGCATTTTTAGCTTCAACAATGACCACTTTTTGCGACGAGCCAGGTAGGGTGGGCAAGGTGTTTTTAGTGCAACGGCATTTCATTAAAACCGAAAATGATTCACAAATGTCATCTGAAATAAATGCCGATGCACACAAAAACACGTTTGTTCACCCTACCTGGCTAATGAATTCTTCACCTTCAGCAATGCGCCTTGTAAAGGTTAAATAATTCATACCGTATTTGGTTTGATACATCATCTCTTTTTGAGAGAGAGCGGCAATTGGTGGTGGGCAACAACGTTGCACACCCTACCTGGCTACACCATCACCGATAATTGCTGTTTAACTTCATCTAAGCTAAACATTTTTTTAGTTTGCTTTTTGACTTTCTGAATATGAAGATAATCTAGGTAGTCTTGCAATTTTGACTCGTCAGATAACAAGTCCTTAATATTTAAATATTCTTGAAAGTGAATGACGGCAAATTTAGCTTCACCATTGTCATTGATAATTTGGACATTTTCTAACATCAAGTCCCCCTTAATAAGACTTTTTTCGTGGTAATATGTCCACAATATCTATGATTTTTAGGACATCTTCCCGTTCAAAAAAACACGATAATTTCCCACTCTCAAACGATACGAAATATCAAAGTTGACTAATTTTTTGACATTTGTTTTTAAAAATGGATCATCTGCTAACTTGTCAATATTAACCAGAATAAGATTTTTGTCTTTTTTAGGATATTTCTTTAAATTTTTGAGTGCAATATCTGTAAACT
>QNES01000041.1 GCA_003645255.1 Gammaproteobacteria bacterium | reverse complement strand
AATTTGCTTATCGTTTGAAAAAGCTTTAATTAAAGAAGCTAATACAGAAATCGCATACGGATGCAAACCTAATTCAGGTTCATCTATGATAAGGGTATCCGGCGGATTGGGCTGTAAAAGCAATGTTGCTAAACAGATAAATCTAAATGTTCCGTCAGATAAGCCAAAAGCATCAAAATAGTTATCACTTTGTTGCCATTCTAATTTTATTTTTTCAGGTACCGATTATTGTTAGTCGTTTCATTCAATTTCTGTAATTTGTCCAAAAAATATTTAGCACTAGAACAATTGAGGTGAGCAGCAGCGCGTTCTATTGAAAATCCTAACTTATTGATCATTATTTTAGCAAAATGTATCTTTCTTGTCCCAGGACCACGTCCTTCTTTATGGTAACTTTTAGCTATTTCTTTGAGACGATTCCAGGGCATATCAGGTGTATTTTCCGGATACACTTCTCCCTGAAAATCATTATTTTTGAGCCAACGACGCATTGCTATCGTATCAGCCATAAACCACGCTTCTAATGCTTTTTTTGCCACGATGATTTGATTAATTTCATAACCAATGCGAGCTTTAGTTGCAGTCACACAAGGATCACATTCTAAATCGGTCAGTATTATAATTTTATCAGGATTCGCAAGTCTGTGACATTCTGTAATAGAGGCTTCAATATTTTTTGGACATAAATTGCCACCGCCTCTTGCATTAATAATCGGCTCACAAATTAAAATATCATGTTGTTTTGCCCAATCATGAAAGTGGCTTGATTCTAATAATATTTTTTCACAATAACCTTCCACTACAAAACCAACTCTTACCATGGTAATCCCCCACCCAAAGCATTGGTTAACCAAGCCTGATCTAAAGAAGATG
Organism: Gammaproteobacteria bacterium; assembly: GCA_003645255.1. Lineage (GTDB taxonomy): Bacteria > Pseudomonadota > Gammaproteobacteria > Beggiatoales > Beggiatoaceae > QNES01. Next base: position 25,448 of record QNES01000041.1, on the reverse strand, counting down.
CTAACTTATCAACAACTTGTACTTGCTTCATTTGCGTCACACCTTGTTTTTTATCAACTAGCCATAGTTCATTATTTTTTAAACTTCTTACCAAAGCTTCATTATGGGTGGTTATCCAAATTGGACGTTGATAAGTGGCTTGCTCACGAAAACTATCGACTAATTCCATTATAGCCTGAGGGTGTAAGCCCCGTTCTGGTTCTTCAATCAAGGTGGCGCCAAAGTCAGGACGATCAAGTATGGCAACCAATAAACTTAATAGATAAAGGGTGCCATCAGAAATTAAATGCGCTGGAAAGGCTTGTGCGACGTTTTCTTCTTGGAAAGCTAAAACGATCTCGCCGGTCAATCTTTCAGTTTGAGTACGTACCTGTTCTAAACCAGGTATAATGAGTTCCATCCATTCATTGATAGTTTCACGTATTGATTTGTTCGTTTCTAAACGACTTAAGACGGCAGGTAAATTGCATCCATTTTCACTCAATTCAAAGTCATCATCGTTTTTAACCGTTGTTTTAATTTCTCGTGGCTCAATTCGATAGAAACGGAAATGCTTAAAAAAAGGCATCCCGGAAAAACTAAGTGGAAACAGAGGTAAAAATGATTGACCACGACACTGAAAGGCTTCTTTAGCCTGATGACCTTCTTGATTATCTTTAAAAAAATCAGCCACAGTCCATTTTTTGCCACGACTACCTTGCAATAGATATTCTTCCAAATACGGATGAGTTTCTAGTTGAGAGATTTTAAAATGATAAGTAAGCGTTTCAATTTGACGGGTTTCAGTTTCAAATTCAAAGACGGATTTAAACTCAAACACGCGTGCTGCATCAAAATTCCGCTTCCAACAATGAATATTTTTAAAGCCTCCCCTTTTTTTGATTGCTTTATAAGCACCAATATGAATAACCGAATTCACAAAATCCAATGCTTCAAAAAAATGGGTTTTTCCAGCACCATTTGAGCCGGCAAAAACCGAAAAGGGTTTAAGCTCATGTAGTTCTAGTTGATCAATACTGCGAAAATTAGCGATTTTAATATAACGTATAGAGCCTCTCATTACCCATCTTTCTCCTAAATTATTTGATTTTAACTCTCAAAAAAAGTATTTAAATCTAATTCATAAAAACCAGTTTTATATCGAAAACGAAAAGAAGGACAATTTATCTAACTTATTGATAGATTTATAGTTTTTTATGGTTATGGTGTTAATTTTCATGATTCAATTTCCACCCGAATAAGATTATTTAGTTGATTCGTTTTTTCAATCATTTCATCCATTGAGGAATAATATAACATGACTATCCCTAATTTTTGTACCAGATAATTATCAATAACATCCCCTTTTTTCCACCAAAATAGTTCATCATAAATATTATTTTTTAGGCTGGCATCAATGATAACATTCTTTACTATACCATTTTTTGAACTCATAATGCAATGCCTTCCACAATATCCTGCTTGCTTGACAGTCGGAAAATCAGAACAATCTAATCCTGCCTCTGCCCTGACTATCCAATATGCCCAATCCAAATGAGTTGCATAATTAACGGGATAAGGGTATAAATCTCCAGAGCATCGTCTAGTTATATCAATTATTTTCGCCCTATTATTAGCAAATATATATTGAATATGAAATATTCCATCTCGCAAAGATAATAAATTTGCCATCTTTTCCACTGCATTAACTAAAGTTTTAGAAACTTTTTCACCATTTATTGCAGGTGCAGCAGAAGTCGTCACCATATAGGGATTTAAATAAGAATATTCATTATCACTAAAGTAAAAAACAACCTTGCCATTGATGAGAAATGTGCTAAAACTATGCTCCGTACCCACAATCAATTCTTCAATGACGATACGTTTTACACGGGATAGATTAAATGCTTTTATAACTGCCCTCCTATATTCAGCCCTGTCAAATACCTTTGAAATGCCCTTACCGCCACTTAAATCAACTGGCTTAATAATAAGTGGAAAATGATCATGCTCAACTGCTTTTAGGGCTTCATCTTTGTTATCAAAACTTTGTGTGTATGGCGTTGGAATTTGATGCTGAAAGGCAAACTTCTTAAATAAATCTTTTTGATGAAGTAACAGTGTCGTTTGATATGAATCATGCCCTCCTATTCCCATTTCTTCAGCAACATAAGAAGCGGTTATCGCGCCAAAATCATTTGCATTTGAACAAATATAATCTATATGTAACTGTTGTGATAGTTTAAGAATCTCATCCTTGTTTGAAAAATCTATGCAATGATATTCATCAGCATAATGATGCCCAATCAGATGTGGTATATTACCAGTTGTAATGACACGCAATTCAAGCTTTTTAGCTGCCTGAATCAAAGGGATATCGGAATGATCACCGTTTAAAATTAATATTTTTTTCTTTCTTGACATTTAATTATCTCTATAAAGTTTCATACTAAACCTGCCAGGTTTGGCAAACATGGCAGGTTTTTACCGTTAGCGTTCTTAAAGGTTATCAAGATGAACCCAAGTGGTTTTAACATAACTATACTCATCAAAAGCATAGAGTGATTTATCTTTACCTATCCCTGATTCCTTAATTCCGCCAAACGGAACCGTATTATCATCATCACCATAACTATTGACATGAACAATACCTGCTTGTAATTCACGCGAAATTTGATGTGCCTCATCCAAATCATTAGTCCAAATGGAAGCAGCCAAAGCTGAAGCGTTGGACTCCATCATATCCGATAATTTATGCTTCAGTACTTATTTTTTAGCCAATAATTTTTTCCATTTACCATGCTCTATAAATTAGAAGGAGTTAGAAGGAGGAGGATGTTCGCTTGCCATATAAAGTACTCGCCGTAGGTTGACTAATCCGGCTCGATTTAATCGCAAAGTTTCTACCGTAACACGTCCAATCGTTGTCATTCCAATAATGATACTAAAATCTTCATTCCAAGTAAAATGAACAGGCCATTTTTGTTGTCTTGGATTGTACAATGGCACAATCTCTCCCATTATTGGATCAATTGCCTCAGTTTTGTTGTATTTATGAATATTGCAGCCTTGACAAGCTAATGCTAAGTTATCTAAAGTATTTTGTCCACCTTTGCTCTGTGGGATAATATGTTCAATTGAAAAAGATTGTGTGGCAAAACGTACTTGGCTACGACAGTATTCACAACATCCTTGTGCGCGTTCCACAACCTTATTTTTTAGTGTACTATACATAAGCCGGTGATTTAATGCCTAAGTCATTCATTAGTTGAGTCAGTGAAATTTGGCGTAAACCACCGAGTTCTGTCATTGCTTCGATTCGTTTCGCTTCAAATTGTTCTACTTTTTCAGTGAAATCCAATAATTCTTGGCATTCTTTAGAATTTAAGGTTTCAGTTTGACGTTTAGCAATTAAATTATCATAAGCCACTTGAATCTCAGACGGCAACTTTTGATTAATTTTCATGACCAGTTCAGATTCACGACGTGGTAGAGAAGGTGCTTTACGTTGTGCGTGTATCTGATACACAAATAAGGCAAACCTTTCTAAATCAGAAGAATTGAATTGCTTAACCACATTTTGCAATTCATCAAAAGATAATTGTGCTTTAATTTGAACGGTAGGCATGGTTTTAAATTATCCATTTTTTTTAGATATTTTATAAAATGGGTTATCAAGATGAACCCAAGTAGTTTTAACATAACTATACTCATCAAAAGCATAGAGTGATTTATCTTTGCCTATCCCTGATTCCTTAATTCCACCAAAGGGAACCGTATTATCATCATCACCATAACTATTGACATGAACAATACCTGCTTGTAATTCACGCGAAACTTGATGTGCCTCATCCAAATCATTAGTCCAAATGGAAGCAGCCAAACCATATTTAGAATTATTTGCAATAGAGATTGCCTCTCGCATGGAAGAGACACCGATTATAACCAACACTGGTCCAAAGATTTCTTCTTGAGCAATGGAAGATTCAGGATCAACCTGATCAAAAATAGTGGGTAATACGCACAAATGCTTTAAATCAACATCACAAGGTGTAATAATTTTAGCCCCCGCGTTTTTACCCTTTTCAATGTAATCTAAAACTCTCTGTTGTTGCTCTTTACTAACAATACACCCTACCTCAGTCTCAATATGAAATGGATCTTGGGGTATATAGTTTTGACTTTCTTCAATTAATAATTTAACGAATTCTTCCTTGATTTCGTTATCTACAATGGCTCTTGAAGGTGCTGAACAAATCTGCCCTTGATTATAAAAGATATTTTTAGCCAAAACCTGTGCTGCTTTATGCAAATTCTTACAATATCTTGAAATGATAAAAGGGCTTTTACCACCACATTCCAATCCAACTTTTTTCATATTGGACTGCCCTGAGTATTGTAAAATCTTTTTTCCGACATCAGATGAACCCGTAAAAAAAATGCCTGACACATCAGCATGAAGGGCAAGGGCTTTTCCAGCGGTTTCACCAAATCCAGTTACAACATTAAATACGCCATCAGGAATCCCAGCCTTTTTCGCTAAATCTGCTACACGCAAAATAGAAAAAGAAGATTGTTCTGCCGGCTTAATGATAACCGAATTTCCCATTAATAATGCCGGCGCGAATTTCCAGATTGCTACCACAAGTGGATCATTCCAAGGAGTAATTAATCCAACAACACCCAATGGTTCCCTAGTGATAGTAGCAAAGACATTAGGGCGAGGCGGAATGGTGTGATCATAATATTTATCCACGCTTTCAGCGAAATAGCGTAAAGTTTGAATCGCTTTCGGAATAGAGTCAAAATAATAATTCTTGAATGCTCTGCCGGTTTCAACCGTATCCAAAAGAGCAAGTTCTTCCTTGTTTTGTTCCATTAAATCTGCAAGCTGGAATAAAATTTCCTTTTTTTCTTGTGGTAATTTATCCAGCCAAATCTTTGATTCAAAACTTTTCTTAGCAGCATTTACTGCAATATTGACATCTGCTTCTTTGCATGAACTGAGTCCCGAAAGATCACGCCCATCAATAGAACTTATTTTGCGAATGATATCACCATCAACAGCATTTATATATTTGCCATTGATGAATGCGCGTTTTTCGAGGGTTAATGCGGATGCTTTTTCTTTGATATTTGTAATCATTGCTATGTTTATCTTAAATACAAGTTTATAAAAACTACTTTCTTCTAATCTTAGCCAATAAAATTGGCTTAATCTTTCTATGAAACATTGTACGACATACCTTTAAAAAATACCTAAAATCTTCTATACTTTTGATTTTAGGCAAAAAATAGTTATAAAAATTGCGTGGTTTAAGGAAAAAAAAGAACTTATGAGTAAACCAAGCACTATGTGCTTTATTAACTATCTCTGTTAATTCCTTTGCAGTCATGGTAAGAGTATCATAATCACTCCTATAAAAATCAGAACCTCTAACGACTGCTTTTTCAAGCAATCCTTCTTTTTTGAAATCTTCGTACATATCACTGCCCGCATTCGGCTTGGCAATTAAAAATGAGGTGAAATCTAAAACGGAATCATATACATACTGAATTGACTCCATAACTTCTTCTTTTGTTTCGTGAGGAAATCCCACAATTATATTGGATGATGTCCAAAACCCCAGACTATTTGCTTCTTCAATTAACTTCTTGGCTTTATCAAGATTGACTGGTTTTCCGACATATTCCAAAGTTTTTTTACATCCACTTTCTATTGGAAACCTTAATGAATAAAATCCGGCTTTCTTCATTTTAACCAGTAGCTCTTTATCTACTAGCCATATACTTATTCCAGCATCCACGGAAAAACTAATATCCATCTTATTTTCAATAAAATAATCACAAAATTGATGAATTCTTTTTTTCCTGGTCATAAATTGATCATCATTAATGACAAACTCTCTAATCCCATAGTCTTCATTTAACATCTTTATTTCTTCAAAAACACTTTCAAGACGACGATGCCGCCAACGTCTTGTCCATACAACTTTAGTGCTGCAAAACACACAATTATAAGGACATCCTCTTGATGTCATAATGGTGGCTACAGGCTCTTTTCGTACATACCAGATAGCTTCCTTATTAAAATATTTATACTTCTCCATGTCTATGTAACGACGACTTGGTATAGGCAATATGTCAAGGTTTTTTATCAATTCACTCGGTTTGTTAATGACAATTTCATTGTCTTTTCTAAAAACTAACCCATTAACTTCCTCAATCTGAATTTCCCCTTTTAAAGCACGAACCAACATTTCTAAGATTATTTCACCCTCACCTTTTACCACATAATCTATGCTGTTATTTTCTTGTAAGATGGAATAAGCTTCAATTGTTGGATGAGCTCCACCAATAACTATTGGGATATTGGGAAAATATTTTTTAACCGTAGAAGCAAGCTCTAATGAATCTTGAGCGTAAGCCGTGAAATTACAATGTATGCCTATTAAATCCGGATTTAATTTTTTTAGCTCTTCGTTAATGAAATTCTCATCATCAATTCCTAAACAAAAGAACCCCCCCCCTACTGATTTGGGGCTTGTAGCACCAAGTGCGTATAAATCCAAAATTGAAACTTTAACTTGATCCTTAAAAACTTTATCCAAGTAAGTTGCGAGACATAATAATCCCAAAGGCTCAGAAAGATAGGTTTCTACCTCTCTTACTTTAATATATGAGTGTATTAGTACAATGTTCATATTCCATTATTCCTAATGTAAACCACCGTCTTTCAGTAATCAGCTTTAGCACGGTAGCACGGTAGGGTGTATAAGCGAAGCGTCATACACCCAAAAAACTATCGCTTATGCACCAGACGAATTCTGATTGATTAATCAGACATATGCGGCTTACGAGTTCATCAACATTGAGATTAGGTGGGTTTTCTAGTGGCGACGCTCGCTACCAGGCTACCCTACGGGCTTGTTCTTCAAGTCGTTCAACCAACCAAATTTTAATTATTGATTGGCGCGTCACACCCATTCGATTGGCTTCCTTATCTAAAGAATCTATTACCCAAGCTGGAAAATCCAAATTAACTCTTTTCTGAGTCTGATTTGGACGTTTTAAAGTAGACATATCAAGATCGTCAATAATATCTATTTCGTTATCATCAAATTTTTTGTCAAAATCTTTAGCTTTCATAAAGTTCTACTTCCTTCTTGCGTGAACGCCTTACTGAGATTATTCGAATGGTATCACCGCGATATGTTATAACTGCCGACCAGTGTTTGTCCGCAATGCAGCCAACTATTAAAAAGCGAGGTTCATTATCTGATTTAGCCTGAATTTTGATAAAGCTAGAATCATTCCAAAGTTCTTGGGATTCAACAAAATCAATTCCATGTTTATGTCGATTTGAACAACTCTTTTTATTATCAAATTCAAAATAGTACATAACATAAAAAATATATTATTAAGTAGGGTGGATAACGTATTGCCTACCGAAACATTAAAATATTTTGAGTTAAGAAATCCGAATTTTTCCAAAAATCGGATTTCTTAACCCTCGTTTTTTGGTTAAAAACTACGCTCGCTTTCAGTAATCAGCTTTAGCAAGTGGCAATTGATATTCACAATAGTTCTTGTTCTTGCTAAAAATTATTCTATCTGAATTTTTACGCCAAACCGTTGTAAAAGTCTTTTAAATTCATTTCCACATTCAGGTGTAAATGCCTCTTCCAAAAAACTGCCCTTGTATTTATCAATACCAAAACGAACTTTGGCTTTATCCAGATGGTTCTGAATGCCTTTGGTACGAATAGAAGATGAAGGGCAATTTTTAGGATAAAAAACAACTATATAAACGAATCTTGTACTCACCAATTTTTTAGCATCAAGATTCATAATCGTACCAACAACTCGTTCATATAGAAGAATACTTGCCAAAAGTTTAAATTGAAGTTGTTGTTTTTCTATCTTCACATTTTTACCAGCTTTGAATTCAATTAGCAAAACATGTTCATCACCAAAAGCTAACATATCCACCGTAGCGGGTGAGTTTTTCCCACTAAAATATTTTTGAGCGACACAATCAAAATCAAGATATTTTTCATCACTGATACAAAGCCTACGCTCATTAGCATGATCATAACTAATTTCTGTCAGGGTGCGTTGACAATCCCCATACATTTGTTCATAAGCTGCTTGTAAATGTTGCATTAACTGATTCCCAACACCGTTTGTTCTAATTTCTGAAATGGCAAAGAAAGTGTCTCAAACAGAAAACTTAAATCATCAGTGACTTCTTTGACTTCAACACCTTCAGGCGTTAACTTATTAAAATAAAAATGGGTTTGCTCCTTTATACTTCTATCACTATAAACTTTTAAAGCTTCTATCATATACGGGCTATGCGAATTGATGATAACATAAACTTTATGCTGTTTAACTAAATTGACAATCAATTCTGCCAGTAACAGTTGTCATTCTGGATGTAAATGATTTTCAGGTTCATCAATTATCAATAAATGATCAGGTTTCAATTTGTGGTTTTCAGCTAATTTTTGCAACAAACCAAAATATTTAATACCTGTGGCTACATTCATCAGTAATATAGATTCATTTTGGCGTTGAAACACGATTCGTTTATCGCGTTGTTCAAAACTGCCCTGAATTATCTGACGAATATTTTTCACTAAATCATTCGTTTGTGAATCTTTATCAACTGGTATATTGGTAATTTTTAGATAAATATCCCAAAAAATATAAGGATATTTAATTGAAGACGATACGATGTTTTGAGTCATTTCTTGATTTTGTTTGAGACGTAAAACGGTATCAAAAAAATCAACTAAATCCCACACTAAGGGAGTTTGAATAAAAACGCTCTCTCTAAAAAAATGGGATGATTCTGGCTGGCAACAATCAAAGCGTACACATTGATGTTGAGAAAAATCGACTGAACATAAGGGGATATCCTTATCTTGTATGCTCACTTCACCCTGACTTGATATTTGTGAATCAAACACTAAGTTCACCATCGTATTCATAAACTGGCAGTGCTGGTTAGCCGTCGCCATGTTGTTTGCTTTGATGATGCTAAAAATAACCTTACCAATAGTGCTTTTCCCAGTATCATTTTCACCAGCAATCACTGTTAAGCCATCCAGAATAATTGTCGCGTTTGGCAATGGTCCTATTTTTTTAATGGTTATTACCATAATTTATTGAATTTTTAAGAAATGTCGAAACCACCGTCTTTCAGCGATCAGCTTTAGCAGATGGCAATTGATATTCACAATAGATAACCATAGAATTCCTGCTCTTTCTAAAAATTAATTGCAACAAGTAAAAGGGATACATCGTAAACTCATTTATAAGATAGCGAAACCAATAAGGAAAATTGGTTTTAAACTTTATCTGTTTTGCGCCACCGGCTGAGGAGAGTTCTGTTTGCTCATCTTTGCTTAAAGATGTTTTCCAACCATCACTCTTCTTAACTAAGTAATTAGATAACCCAAAAAGCAGGTTTGACAATGGATAAGTTAGCCCAGCTATGTTTTTAACCATAAATCCGTTAGCTGTAGCAATATTCTCAAAATCTTCAAACTCAAAACGCCTGTAATGCCCAACAGTTTCATCTTCAATGCCCCAATACTTCATACTTGACGGCACCAATGAAACAATTACCCCCCCTATTTAAGAATGATTCGCATTTACAAAAATATTTACCCAGAAGTTCATCTGACAAATGTTCAATGACATGAGAAGAAATAATGACATCCACTTTCGCACCTCTATAGTCAAAGTTGAGAAGCATAGCTGAAATATTACCATTTCCAGAACCTAATTCTATGAATGTTGTTTTCCGCAATTTTTTTAGCCTGCGTTCCAAATACATATTTTGCAAAATATTTCCAGGAGCCAGATTATAAGTCAATTGTTCGTGTTTCATACCTTTTCTCTGCTAGATAAACCGATCAAATTGAGTTGCAATTTGCTTTTTATAAATCAATTGAGTCTAAAAAATCATTATTGTCGAATTCTGATTCTTGCCTCTTCAACTACAATCATATTACCCACTGAAAAATCTTGTTCCAGCTTTAACAAATTTTCAAATATCCTGATAATGTTCTGAAATTTGAGACTCCTCAACCTAAGATAAATTATACCGTAACATTTATGACCTTGATGAATAGCTAAGTTTCCAAAATCAGAATCATGGGTTAAAACAAAACGTTTAGCCAAATAAGCCTGTTTTAAAAGATATTTATCTTCTTTACCTTGCCAAGTTTCTTCTTTGACATCAAGAACATCAAGACCCTGTTGTCTTAGAAAAGAGACCATTTTGGGAGAGATATTTTCATCGGTTAAAATTCGTAACTGACTTAATTTCATGCGACTTTTTCCAGTTCAATATATATTTCGTTTTTAGCTGCACGAGCCGCATACATTAAACAAGCCTGTATATCTTCTGGGCTCAAATGTGGATAATCTATAAGTATTTCATCAGAGGTGATTTGAGAAGCTAATAATTCAAGAATAAACTCCACTGACATTCTTGTACCTTTTATGATAGGTTTTCCACCTAAAATTTCCGGATTGGCAGTAATTATTGACATAGTTGTTTCTCCAATTAAATGACTCCTACTAAATAAACCGATCAAATTCATCAACGGTATCAACTTCTTTTCCATCATTAATTGCCCTGACAATATTGATAACCTCAAGGTTAGACTCATGTCTAAGACAATGAAACGTACACTGCTTGCTTGGATTTAAGAAATCCATTACCTCTTTACGCCCTTCCCCATGCCACATTTCAGAAAAAGAGTGGTTATTCAAATCTCCAATCCGAAAAGGTTCTTTTGCCCTCCAATATGGACAAACGAATACACCTGAAGGGCAAATGAGTGTTCTAAGTTCAGCAACAGGGCATGTATTATAATCTTTTGGCTGTACTAACTGTCTTCCTTCAAGTGAAAAATCAAGATTGATTGCTTTCGTGATTGAAAAATCATCTGTTACCAAGTCATCTAAACGAGCAATTTCCTCTTTAGCTTGCGACATTAACGTTTCATTTTGTACCATAAGAGCATGATCAATACCATCACGAAATCGGTAACTGGGTTTAATTTCAAAATAATCACAGCCAATATCTCTAGCTAATTTAGCGGCTTGGTAGATTTCATGTATATTTGATACTAGCCCTGGACCATCTTTAGGCGTTTGAATTAAAAATGAATAACCCAACTTGCCCTGTTTAATTTCAGCAAGTAATCTCATATTTTCAACAATACTATCAAACTTTGACCTTCCACCTTTTGAAGGTCTTAATATCTTGAAAGTTTCACTCGTAGCAGCATCCATAGATACGCGTGTCCAGCTTGAATACATGGCTATTTGTTTCAAATATTTCCGAATAAACGTACCATTTGTCGTTATTCCAAGATGAATATCATGTTCCCCCAAATATGCCATGAAATCACCTATAACGGGATGTGCCAATGGTTCACCCCCCCCAATCAATACTACCCCTTTAATTCCATTTTCATAAAATTCTTTGCCTAATTGGAGTAAACGTTCATTCGTAAATCGGTTGTTAGTCTTCATCATGTCTTCACTAATACACCCTGGACATGCCAAATCACACGCCTCTGTCGTATCCAGTTCAACAACTAATGGACTTTCACTACCTACAACAGCCCAATCTGTTTTCTGTATTTTCTCAATGACAAAATCTTGATGTAATTTTGAAATCAAGTTCATTTTTTTTGGCATTTTATATCCTGCTTATACTTTAAACTGCTTAAATATGGCATGTTATGTAGGGTGGGCAAGTTTTTTTGTGCAACGGCAACCGTTAAAAAAAAAAGTCCAAAAATTACCCGTTAGTAGTATATCAAAATGTATTGTCTTATTAACTACTATCCAGTATTATAGAGACTGGATAAAGATTTTTCAAGTCGCTGCCATTAAGTTAAGGGCAGTGAAGCGTAGGATGCGTCCCACGCACCTATTTCAAAAACGCATTGCTTCATCATCATCATAACCCACCAAAAACGGTGCGTACCCTACATTTTAGAAATTTTTAAAAATTTTTTGATTCGCCAAAGTGACAAACATCAAACTTGACAGGTTTTTTTTGGCCTTTAACTCGCAGGTTTATTGAAACGCCTACCAAACATCTTCTGAATAGGTAAGTGTACGTCCATTATTTCATCAACAACCTCTTTTGAAATAGAAACCGCACCCGGTTCAAAAGGACGAATGAGTTGTCGCATAATGAATTTGTTCCTGACGTTTATGTTTAAATGTTCAATTAAACTCAAAAAAAGAGTTTATTATCTTTATAAATCAGTTAGATATAATTTTTATCTCTTAAAAATCACTTCCAAACCCTAAATTTTATATTATACATTAATTTGAATTCAAATGGGTTTTCGTTCAGGCACTACTTAAGTCAAATGTTTTTTGCGTCATTTTTAATTTTGTATAAAATAAATGCGTATTTTATACAATGTATAATTGCTATAAAATGTCTATTTATGCTGGATAGCAGCTATTTATCATTTTAATTAGGACTTAAATAGACCGACTTTCAAAAATAATTATTCATACCGCCTACCAAGTTGAAGTGTGATTAAAATATACTTGCCCTTGCTACACCTAAACTTAAAACAAGGGAAAGTTATCAGTTATTAATTTTGGTTCAGAGTAATAATTGGAGGTTTTAGTTTTTTTTCCAATAAGGAAGAAGTTATTTCAGGCACATTTCTAAACTAAAACTTCGATTAGATTATTTTCAATCAAATTAAGCGTGTCAGCCGGAAATTTCTCAATGCAGAGTATAATTGAGGAGTATAATTGATATAAAAAACTATCATTCCCACATTCCCAATTTCAATTTCCAAATTATGCAAATTGGTTCTTACACTTTTAAAAATCAGCTCGTATTGGCACCTATGGCAGGTGTAACAGATAGCCCTTTTCGACAATTATGTAAACAATTGGGGGCTGGAATGGCAGTGTCTGAAATGATTTCTTCCAATTCAATACTTTGGGGAAGCGAAAAAACGAAACGCCGCGCTAACCATGAGGGTGAAATTGAACCACGTTGTGTACAAATCGTCGGTGCAGAACCTCAATTATTGGCAAAAGCAGCACAATATAATGTCGATAATGGTGCCCAAATAATTGATATTAATATGGGTTGCCCTGCGAAGAAAATTTGTAAGGTAATGGCAGGTTCAGCTTTACTCAAAAATGAAACTTTGGTGGGTAAAATTATTGATGCTGTGGTGGGTGCAGTTTCGGTGCCGGTAACTTTAAAAATGCGTACTGGTTGGGATAAAGAGCACCGTAATGGTGTGCGGATTGCCCAAATAGCGGAACAAGCTGGGGTGCAAGCTATTGCAATACATGGGCGCACTCGTGCTTGTGGGTTTAGCGGTGAGGCGGAGTATGATACGATTGCGGCGATTAAGGCAACGGTTAAAATTCCTGTGATTGCTAATGGCGATATTCGTCGCCCTGAAAAGGCGAAATATGTATTAGATTATACCGGTGCCGATGCGGTGATGATAGGAAGGGCTGCTTTAGGATATCCCTGGCTATTTCGTGAAATCGAACACTATTTAAAAACAGGTGAAAAATTATCTCCTCCGACTCTCACTGAAATCCGTGACACTTTGTTAGTCCATCTCAACACGCTCTATCAGTTTTATGGAGAATATACAGGAGTGAGGGTGGCTCGCAAGCATTTATCATGGTACACCAAAGGGCAAGCGCATGGGGCTGTTTTTCGTCATACTGTCAATCGGGTAAGCAGTTGTACTGAACAGATCGCTTTAACCAAGGCATTTTTTGCACAATTGTGAAAGGCAAGCAGTATAAACCTGTCAGCTATTCAAGATCTGACAGGTTTTCTGAACCTCTATAGAATTACCAATTATTGAAGACGATTAGCATCTAAGCGTTGAATACTTAAAATTAAAAACAAGACTATAAATAACACATAGTAAACCACATCAGTGCTGCTAAATAAGCCCTTGAGTAAGGGCTGATAATGTTTGGTAATGGCTAAGTAACCTAACACACTGCTTTGTTCGCCGGCACTTTCAGCCCAATCAAACATCCATAATAATAAGAAAGCAGCAAAGGTGCTAATAGCAGCAACCGTGGGTTGTGCTGTCAGGGTAGAAATATAGAGTCCAAGTGCGCTCAACGCGCCCAAAAAAAGGATGATTCCCAATAAACCTGATGCGAGTTGACCGAAGTCCAGGTTTCCCCCCAGTAGCAATGACAATGGCATTAGCATGAGCATGGCAACTAGAATCAGAAAAAAGCCCATCACCCCTAAAAATTTACCCAGGATAATACTGGTCATTGACAATGGAGCTGAAAGCAACAAAGGTAAGGTGTTATTGCGCCGCTCTTCACTAATCAGTCGCATTGTAAGTAATGGGGTAACTAATAAAAGTACAATCCCAATCCAATCAAATAAGGAAGCTACTACCATCGCAGTTAAGCCAGGGGCGTTAGGATCACTTGCCAAGCTGGCTTGTACATCAGGTCGTACAAAAAAATAGACTAGCCAAACGAAAAACCAGCCAAAAAGGATTTGCACTGCCCCTAAAATACTCCAACCCAGCGGTGATAAAAATAAACTTCGTAATTCTCGTGTTGCAATCATCCACATTTAAGTCGCCTCCACAGTTATTTTCTTGGTTAAAGTATTATTATCAATTCCCTCCGTTAAAGTAACCTGATTTATTTCCCCCTTTGAAAAAGGAGCACTAGGGGGAATTTCATCAGCCCCGGTCAATTCTACAAAGACTTGTTCTAAGCTACGGTGTTCCGGAATAAGCTCATAAAGTCCCCAATGACCGGCTACGGCTCTTTCTACCAACATTTCTGCGGGATTTTTATCAGCAACATGTCGAATGCGAAAATGATGATTATCTTGCACCTCTACTTCTTCAACATCTTGAATTTGCTGTAAAACGGAAATCGCCGGGGGGCGATGCAATGCGATTTGTAAATGAGTCGATTGTATTTGAGAAAATAAACCACTAATAGTGTCATTAAATATTAATTCACCATGATTAATGATTTGAACATGATTACAGACTGCCTGGACCTCTGGCAAAATGTGAGTGGATAAAATAACACTATGTTCTTCCCCCAGATGGCGTATTAAATCTCGAATCTCCCGTATTTGAATTGGATCTAAACCAATCGTTGGCTCATCCAAAATAACGACCGAAGGGCTATGAATAATAGCCTGAGCAATACCAACACGTTGTTGATAGCCCTTAGATAAATTAGCAATTAAACGTTTACTAACGGCTATCAGACCACATTGTTCCATGACACGATTGACCGCCTTATTAATAGCGGAACGCTGTATAAGGTGTAACTTAGCACAAAATCGCAAGTATTCTTCTACCAGCATTTCCTGGTATAAAGGCGGTTGTTCGGGCAAATAACCAATGCCAGCCTTCGCTAATTTGGGATAATCTAATAAGTCATAGCCGGCGACAGAAATTTGTCCGATTGAAGGTGCTAGCGTACCGGTGATGATTTGCATTGTAGTGGTTTTCCCAGCCCCATTGGGTCCTAGAAAACCTAAAATTTGTCCACGTTTCACTTCAAAACTGATGTCTTTGACAGCACAAAAATTGCCATAAAAACGCGATAGGTTTTGTACGGAAACCAAAGTATCTAAATTCATTTATGATCTCACTTGACTAAAAAAGTTCCGATTCAATCCTAATTTGTAACAATTTACAAACTTTTTATAATACTATAAAATTAATGTTTTCGCTAATTTTAAAATGTTTAACATTTTAGAAACCGAGAGGCTGGAGCTAAGGATTGCCCTACATATTATGGTTGCCCTGATGTATTATTCTTTGCTATTTGCTTAAAAATACTAGACTGATAATTAATTAATAATTAATAATTATATTAAACATTAAATATTAATTTAATTTTTAATAGCCATTTAGCTATAAAAAAACCGATTAACATAAGATAATTAAAATGGCAATATTGAAAACATCAGTAAAGAACTCAATATACTTACTTTAAATTAGAAATATTGATTTATTAATCAATAATTTATCACATTTCTTAGAGCAAATTGGTTAACTTCTAATACAAGTAAAACCTCAAGCACTGAGCAACAGATCACTTAAACTTCTAGGATAACTGAAAAATGACTAGAATGAAGCCGCTAAGTCATTATGAAACGGTGTTGGCTTACCATGAGCGTACCAAGCATCATTTTGAGCGCTATGCAAGGGGACCTGGTCAAATTAATTGGGATGCACAGCCCGATTCTTTTCGTCATTATACGGGTGTTCAATGTTTTGAATTGCCCCTGGTCGCTGATACGTTGACATGTACTTACATTGATTTATATCATTCCAAAGCTATCGCACCGCGCCCGATGACTTTAAGCAATATAGCGGCTTTGTTGGAATTATCTTTAGGTTTTGCAGCTTGGAAAGAATATGCTACCCATCGTTGGGTATTACGTTGCACACCTTCCAGTGGTAATTTGCATCCAACTGAAGGGTATGTAATTTTACCTAATATAACGAGTCTGCCAGCAGGAGTTTATCACTATATTAGTTATGATCACCTATTAGAACAACGTGGCTCTTTTGAAGAAAATGGTGCTAAAAAATTTGAAGCAGCATTGTCAAGCGGTCGTTTTTTGTTGGGTTTGAGTTCAATTCCTTGGCGTAGTTCTTGGAAATATGGTGAAAGAGCTTTTCGTTACTGTCAACTGGATATTGGACATGCTATTGCGGCGGTGCGTTATGCAGCTGCAACTTTGGGTTGGAGTGTGCAATTGTTAGATCATTGGGCTGAAGCCGAAATGAGTATGACGCTAGGCTTAAATCAAGAAGAAGACTTTAGCGAGAACGAACGTGAAGTGCCAGGTATGTTGTTATGTATTAATACTCAAGGTGAACGTCCACAAGCGGGTTCAAAGGGGGAAAAAAAGCATCCTTTTTCCAGGGGGGGGTTTGAACGTTCTTTTTTAAAGGGAGAGCCGGAACAGTCTACTTCAAAGGAGGAAATAGAATCTTCATTATATTTATCAGAAAATTTAATTGTGTCAGCGATGGCTGGAGTTAAATGGGTTGGAAAAGCAAATGTGTTAGACCCTAAGCATCAGCATGAATGGCCTATTATTGATTCTGTGCTTGAGGCGACCATCAAACCCGCTACGGAAAAAATGAATTGGACAGCTCCACCGTTACCTCTATTATTACCTCTTACATGTACCAATCGTGCTGCTGAGTTGATTCGTCAACGTCGTAGTGCCCAAATGTTTGATGCTACCACACCACTCAGTTTGAAGGTATTTTATCGTTTGCTTGATAGTACTTTACCACGTAAAGGTGTTGTGCCGTGGGATACTTTTCAGCGTTTGCCCCGTATTCATTTAGTCTTATTTGTGCATAGAGTGACCGATTTATCGCCAGGGCTGTATGTTTTACTTCGACGCGAGGGCATAAAAGAAAGTTTACACGCTGCTTTTCAGAGTGTCTATTTTGAGTGGGTAAAGCCAAACAAGTGTCCTAAATATTTACCATTTTACCAATTAGTGGGTGGCGATCCCCAAACTGTTGCTCAACAAATTTCTTGTAACCAAGAAATCGCAGCTGATAGTGCTTTTAGTTTAGGTATGTTGGCGGAGTTTGAAAATAGCTTGAAAAATGGTGCTTGGCACTATAGACAATTATTTTGGGAAGCGGGTATTGTGGGACAAGTGTTATACTTAGAAGCTGAGGCTGCAGGTGTTCGTGGGACTGGTGTTGGGTGTTTTTTTGATGATGCTTTTCATACAATGTTAGGTTTAACCGGTACCCATTATCAAAGTATGTATCATTTTACGGTGGGAACTCCCCTTACTGATAAGCGTCTGAAAACCCTACCTCCTTATGAACATTTGCAAAGAAGGAAAAAATAATGGTTAGGCAAAACTCCCAAAAAATAATATACCCATCCACGTATTATGTGATTGTAGGGCGAATTTTCGTTATTGCCCTTAACTTAATCGTATTGCCCTGACGGGTATATTATTATTTGGGAGTTGCCTTAAATTAAAACGTCAATTCAATCGCACGGGAGATTTTTTACGGAAATATTATTATGAAAATTTTAGTAACAGGAACAGCCGGCTTTATTGGCTTTCATTTAGCTTTAAGGTTACTTGAAAGAGGAGAAAAGCTGAAAAAAATATGTTACCATGCAACCGGGAGATGTCTCTGCAACTTATGCGAATGTGGATGACTTAGTCATGGATTTAGACTATAAGCCAAATACATCTATCAAAGTGGGTATTGATAATTTTATAAGCTGGTATCAAGACTTTTATGTTAGATAAAGGTGGGCAACCAAAACACTTTGCCCAGCCTACCTAAAATGTTAAGACAATTATTTGATATTGAGAGAGCTATCTTTTTCAATTATCTTTTTCATACAACTGCCCTTTTTCTAACCACAAATTTCGCCATTCCGCAACCAACACTCGCTCAAATGTTTGGGTATCACCAACATCGTGCGATATAAATAATAACGTGGCTCCCTGCCAGTAGCAACGACATCGTTCTAACCATATTCTGCGTTTTTCTCTGTCTAATCCGCGAAATGCTTCATCAAGTATCACCAATTAGCTTTGATCGACACCTTCATAAAAATCATAAAAATCATAAAAATCATAGTTCAAAATTATTTAGAAATATGTCTCATAGCGACAAGGAAGGCAGAGTCATTACGATTTTTGTACGATTTTTGATTTATAATTATACCAAACGCAGGCATACACTTTAGAAATTATTTTATCCCTGTTCCTAACGACTAAAAAATTTAGTGAAACGATGTCAAAAAATTTATATCAAATTCTCGAACTTTCACAAGATGCGACTTATAAACAAGTCAAAGCGGCTATGATACGCTTAGGTAAAATCTATGCCCCTCAAGCTCAAACTAATGAAAACGCCCGTGCCGATTTTAATAAAATAAAAGAGGCTTACCAAGTTTTATCAAATCCATACCAACGCGCTCATTATGATGATTCACTAACAGAGAATGAGGAAAAAAATCAAAATATCAAAAAATATGGGCGTTATTTTGTTAAAACCTGGAAAAAAGGATGGCAAGTCAGCAAAAAGTGGGTGATAGCAGGATGGCAAGTCCGCAAAAAGTGGGTGATATCAGGATGGCAAGTCAGCAAACGGTGGCTTATTGAAAGATGGCAAATGAGTCAGCGATCTTTTATTGAAAATCGGGTTATCCGTGAACAGCAGGTGATTAAGAAAAGCGAAAATGCTAAAAAATTAAATGCTAAAAAGTTATCTGTTACCAATAAAAAATTGCCGAAACCACCATCAACTACAAAATCATCGAAGGCTACAAAACTAAATAAAAATATTCTAATAACAGATGAAAAGATTATTTACCAGGCTAAGACTCACTGGTTTTTTTATTTAGATTTGGGGGCAGTGTTGCTGGTTATACTTTCTAGTTATTTTTTAGCGTTTGCTCCGGCTTTCATTGGGGAAGATATGCCAACGGTATTGATATGGGTACCCAAATTGATTTCAAGGGATTTATTAGAAATAGCAGTATGGCGTTTGGGTTTAATGGCATTATTATTCGTTGGATTAATGATGCTTTGGGAAGTTTTTGTTATCAAACAAACGACTGAATTAGGGATAACTTCAAAACGCGTTCTATTTAAATGCGGTTTGTTAAGTCGAACAATCATTGAACTCAAACTTTCACGATTTGAAAGCATCACTATACGCCAAGGTCCTTTGGGTATTATTTTTAATTACGGCACAATAACGATTACCGGGATGGGAGGCGTAAAAACTATTGTACCTAATATTGTCACACCTTCTAGGTTTAAAAAAATCTTGTGGAATGTAGTTGATAAATATGAGAACGTAGCTTATTGGTAATTATGAATTGTGAATTGTGAATTAGGATAAAATGCAAAAAAAAAGCTGAAAATCAACATTCTATTTATTGATTTTCAGCCGCACAATGAATATACAAGGATGTAAAAAATCGCCCTGAAGAGGAATTGAACCTCTGACCTTCCCCTTAGGAGGGGGACGCTCTAATCCAACTGAGCTATCAGGGCATTCAGTTATTAATTTTTAATTCCCGAAAAAACATGACCTGTGAAAAAATGGTGGAGCCGAGGAGGATCGAACTCCTGACCTTGGCATTGCGAACGCCACGCTCTCCCAACTGAGCTACGACCCCAGATTTCTATCTTTTTATAATGTGTTTTATATACTACCATATCATTTAAGATAATGTCAAGCTATTTTTTATAATTCATTAGAAATATTATTTTTTTTGACTAATTTTGCAAAATGATTACCCATTTTGGATAAAAAAGTGATTGACGTTTGCGAAGCATATACCAGCAATTTGAGCTTAGAAATCCGATTTTTGGTTAAAAACCAAACGATTGGAATGAAGGGTTCCGCATTTTTGAATAGTGGGATAGGTTTATGTTTTTACTCACATTTCAAAATAGTTTCTATATCTGCCCATAAGCGAGTGACTATCCCAGACACCTCACCGCAATTAAAATCCACCACGCTCTTGCGGGCGACTTGGGCTTGGTTGATCGCCGCTTCAAAGGGAATTTCCCCCACCAAGGAGATACTATTGGCAACGCAATATGCCCGAATTAGCTCACTGTTGATGGGATTGATATCGTGTTTGTTAATACAGAGCAGCACTGGAATATCGAAGTGTTTGCACAACTGAGAGACTCGTTCCAAATCGTGTATACCAGACAAGGTTGGCTCAGTGACAATGAGTACACTATCGACACCCGTAATGGCAGCAGTCACAGGGCATCCAATACCGGGTGGACCGTCATTGATGATCAAGCTAAGATTCTGCTCTTCAGCAATCCGTTTAGCTTGGCGACGTATTAGGCTAACTAACTTGCCAGAATTATCCTCGCCAATACCAAGCTTGGCGTGTACCAGCTTGCCAAACGGTGTATCAGAGATGAACCATTCACCGTTGATTGCATCCTTTATAGCAATCGCCTCATCTGGGCAGACTAGGGCACACAAGCCACACTGCTCACAGGCTAGAGAATCTATGACATAACCGTTTTCAAAGTAGATGGCATCAAAGCGACACGCCGCTTTACAGTCTCCGCATTCTGAACACAAGTCCCAGTCTATCCTATAGGATCGGCCACCGATGAAATCTTCCCTGTGGCGCACCGTGGGTTCCAAGAGTAGATGAAGATCAGCTGCATCCACGTCGCAGTCAGTGAGTACCTTCCCTCTCGCCAAAGAAGCAAAGGCTGCACATAAGGTGGTTTTACCCGTGCCGCCCTTGCCACTGATGATGGTCAATTCTTTCATAGCTCTAACTCCTGGCGGATTTTGACAACCATCTGTTGAAATAGGGTTCTGTAGCGTTCATCTATTTGGACAAAGGGTATCCCTTTAGAATAGGCTTCTGCTAAGTCGCGGCGAAATGGTATTTCCATCAACACGGGAATACCCTCCAGCTGGCAATAATTTTTCACTTGATTATCGCCGCTATCGCTACGGTTAATGATCACCCCAAAGGGCAGGGATAGCAAACGCATCACCCCCACTGCCAATTCCAAATCGTTGAGTCCAAAAGGTGTAGGCTCTGTCACTAGAAGACAATAATCAACCCCACGCACTGTTTCCACTAATGGGCATGATGTGCCGGGCGGTGCATCAATAATCACCGTTCGTGCGGGATCAGAAGTCTTTCTAACTGCCTTGATCAAGGGGGTCGCCATCAGTTCCCCCACGTCCAGTCGCCCTTGTGAAAAAAGGACATCATGCGTGTTCATATCCTGAAACACGCCTGTCTCGACCATACCAATGCGCCGTTCAGTCTCTGTGATGGCCCCATCTTCTGGGCAAACGTAGCTACAAACACCGCAGCCGTGGCATAAGTCCGCAAACACGAGAACATGTGTTTTGGACTGTGCTAGGGCATTGAACTCACAAGCTTCGCTGCACAGACCGCACAAGCTACATCGGTGCCATATCGCCGTCCAAACCGAGCTCATCGTTTGCTGTTAATACAATCTTTTTCATAACGTTTTCCTTAATAGTTTATATGACTTACCATTGTTTTGTCGGTTGCTCGCGCAACCGAATTCTATTCTTCATTCTGGCTTGTTCTTCTTAGCCTTTTTCACCATCAGAAGCTCATGATGATACGAGTCTTCCCGAAGCATCTTTGCGCCGCATTTAGGACACCTTTCATCTTGGCAGGGAATGCCACGTTTGTGTTCCATTCGTGCTTCACATTTTGGACAGATGCAATCTCCACCTGTGCCCATATCGTGTCTCTTTTCCATAACTTTCTCCTATTAAACTGATTCCGCCCTATCTTCTAAACTATCGTGCGCTTCTAACCATAAGAGATTTATAATCCCTACCGAACAAGCCAACAACACACCTAAAATCCAAGTAAAATACCACATACGACTCTCCTAGCTAGTAAGAAGAATATTCATTTTCACGAATATATTGCACTGTAATTTTACCACGCAATACCCGATAAACCCAACTGGTGTATAAAACAATCAATGGCACCAAAATGACGGTTACCCAAAACATAATGGTTAAAGTGAGATGACTCGAACTGGCATCCCAGACGATTAAGCTACTATCAGGTTGAGTGCTTGATGGCATGATGAAGGGAAACATCGACACGCCCGCTGTTAAAATCACGCAGACTAAGGTAGCACTGCTACTGATAAAAGCCCGTCCCGGTGCGTTAAAGTGTGATAATAAAATGGTGAGAAAAGCCCCCACAAAGGCGAACCCTGGTATTAGCATTGTCCAAGGAGTCATTTCATAATGACTCATCCACGCGCCTGGCACCATTTCAACGCTTTTTGCTAACGGATTGGGTAAGGCATCAAGAGGTGGCATGGAAATCACCTTAAACCCATCAATTCCCACTGCTACCCACACGCCGGCTAAAGCAAATGTGATGATCAATAATCCCCCAAAGAATTTAACCGCTTTCTGACTACGAACATAAATCACATCTTCAGTGCGTAATTGTAAATAAACCGCTCCGTGCATCACTAACATCGATAAACTAATGACACCTGCTAATAGCGCAAACGGATTGAGCAAGCCCCAAAAACTGCCTGTGTAATAAGCACGTAATTCATTATCAAAATGGAAAGGCACTCCTTGTAGCAAATTACCAAACGCGATACCAAATATCAGGGCTGGTACCACCCCACCAATAAACAAGCCCCAATCCCAAGTGGAGCGCCAACGTGGATTTTGTAATTTACTGCGATAATCAAATCCAACCGGGCGAAAGAAAAGCGCAAATAACGCTAATAACAGGGCAATATAAAATCCGGAAAAGGCAACCGCATAGACAATGGGCCATGCTGCAAAAATGGCACCTGCTGCGGTGATAAACCAAACTTGATTACCTTCCCAAGTTCGCCCTATCGAGTTGATAATCACGCGGCGTTCTTCATCATTTTTTCCCAAAAATGGCAGTAATGCCCCGACACCCATATCAAAACCATCTGTCAGCGCAAAACCGATTAATAACAGGCCGACAAATACCCACCAAATCAATTTTAAGGTTTCGTAATCAATTAACATTTTATAATCTCTCCCGTTTCAACAAAACCTTATTAGGATTTTTCAAAGTGATAGCGTCCTGTATGCAAACTACTTGGACCAAGTCGCGCATACTTGAACATCAAATAAAGTTCGACAACCAGCAATAGCGTGTAAAAACCAATAAATCCGGCTAGACTAAAGTACAAATCACCGATACTACGAGTTGAAGTACTTAAATAGGTTGGCAATATTTCAGCAATTGACCAGGGTTGCCGCCCCACTTCTGCGACAATCCAGCCCATTTCGCAAGCAATCCAAGGCAAAGGTATTCCAAACAAGGCTAACCACAACAGCCAGCGATTTTCCATAATGGTACGTTTCGCAGTGAGATAAAATGCCATCACAAAAATAAATAGCATGAGAAAACCACAAGCAACCATAATCCGAAATGACCAAAAAAGCAAGGCAACTGATGGAATCGTATCGTGAGCGGCGCTGATAATTTGCTCATCGGTGGCATCAACCACTTTTGACGTGTATTTCTTCAGCAGCAAACCATAACCCAAGTCTTTTTTATATTGATCAAATTCCGCTTTCGTCTCTTCACTGACTTTTCCTTCCTTGAGCTGTTGACGGAGTTGCTTAAACAAGCCGTATGCGATGATGCCACGACGAATACGCGCCTCATTTTCCTCAATCAATTCTTTAATGCCCTTCACTTCTTCATCAAATGAACGGGTAGCGATAATTCCCATGACATAAGGTATTTTGATAGCATAATCCGTCTGTTGCGTTTCTTGATTCGGCAAACCAAAGAGGGTAAAAGCGGCGGGCGGTTCCTCCGTTTCCCATTCTGCCTCAATCGCAGCCAATTTCGTTTTTTGCACCTCACCGGCGGCATAGCCACTTTCATCGCCTAACACAATGACTGATAATACTGCGGCTAATCCAAACCCGGCTGCCACGGCAAATGAGCGTCTGGCAAAAGCCAGATCGCGTTTTTTGAGCAGATAATAGCTACTGATGCCTAACACAAACATTGAACCAGTGACATAACCTGCCGAGACAGTATGTACAAATTTAACTTGAGCGACGGGATTAAAAATCACTTCTGTAAAGCTCATCAACTCCATACGCATGGTTTCATAATTAAATTCAGCCCCAACTGGATTTTGCATCCAACCATTGGCAATCAAAATCCATAAAGCGGATAAATTCGATCCAAGGGCGACTAACCAAGTCACCATCAAATGTTGGCGTTTGCTCAACCTATCCCAGCCAAAGAAAAACAATCCAATAAAGGTTGATTCCAGAAAAAACGCCATCATCCCTTCAATGGCTAACGGTGCACCAAAAATGTCACCCACATAATGCGAATAGTAAGCCCAATTGGTACCAAATTGAAATTCTAGCGTAATCCCGGTGGTGACTCCAAGAGCAAAATTAATCGCAAATAACTTGCCCCAAAATAGCGTCATATCTTTGTAAATCTGCTTATTCGTCATGACATAAACGGATTCCATGATAGCCATAATAACGGATAATCCCAACGTCAGTGGCACAAATAAAAAGTGATACATTGCCGTAATGGCAAATTGTAAACGGGACAGTTCAACCACGCTTTCTGACATATTTGCTTTCCTCTATTCTACAGATGTGTGGGAATGAGTATTTTTCAAATCTAATAAAACCTGATCGATGTCTGCTGCTTTCCATGAAACAGCGACTGGCTCGCTAAAAAACATCACTTTTAAGAAGTAAATAAGAACGAGCTTGATGAGTAAAACTAAAGTCAGTTCACGCACCAAGGCACTGCGCCAAAATATCAATTTGCTCATGAGTTTCAATTTGAAAAAGCTTCATATT
>QNES01000040.1 GCA_003645255.1 Gammaproteobacteria bacterium | reverse complement strand
TCCTGATAAACAAAAGCATCCCGCAAAATAATGGCATTATCCTGATCCGTTTTCAGAATTTGTTCCCCCCGCCCTTCACTACCCATCACAATGAAACAAGAATTATCTAACAATGCTTTTGGTGCAATAAACGCATATAATTTTTTTAAAACTTGTTGATTCAATTCTGTCATCCATTGCATTAAGTATTTGATTTTCATACCATTTGCATTAAACGCCTTAATCATATTCGTCATATTTTAAATAATTGGGTCAGAGTAATATTAATTTATGTAGTGAACCATTTATCACCAATAGGTATAGATATTGATTGATAGTTTTTTTTATTATTTCTCTAAATTATTAATTTTACTCTGACCCCAATTATTAACCATTAATGGCTTTATAAAGTCAGGAAATTCTTTAAGTGCCTTTTTAATATAGGCTATATCAAAAAGTTGTGTGCTTTCTAACAGCGCTTCACCATAACGATTGAAAACAAGAATATGATATTCGTTCCCTAATTCTATTATCTTCTCAGCTAATTTGGCAACGATTTCCATTCCTGTTGTAACAGTTGCTTCTTCACAAATTGGCATGACTTCTTGTTTAAGCTTCTTTCTTAATCCTTTCATATCGGCAATTTTTGCAGGATGCAGTGTGTTATCAATTTCCGCAACTTGAGAGCTGTCAGCTACAGATTTTTGGGTATATTTAAGATAGCGGGATAATTCGCTGAGTAGCTCAGGAATATTAATCGGTTTTGATAAATAAGCATCAAAGCCATGCGCCTTAGTCTTAGCTTTTTCATCTACGGTAGCGGAAGCAGTTAGGGCAATAACTGGAATATCAGCAGTGCTTGGATTATCTTTTAAACGCTTGGTGGTTTCATAACCATTCATTTCTGGCATTCTTAAATCCATTAAAATCAAAGCAGGATGATATTTTTTTGCAAATAATAATGCTGTTTGCCCATCTTCAGCACTGATAACCTCTAAATTAACTTGCGGTAAATATTCTTTAATCAAATCGCGGTTAGATTCGATGTCATCTACCACCAATACTTGTGCTTTTTCAAACACGATATTGTTTATGTCAAAAGTATTGTCTTGTTTTATCTCCTGTGCGATAGTTGCTATTTCTACTTTCTGTAAAGTGATTTCAAAACGACTGCCCTTACCTGGAACACTTGTAACAGAAAAGTGACCATTCATCATTTCGACTAAACGCTTGCTAATAGCAAGCCCTAACCCAGTTCCACCATATCGACGGGTGCTTTGCCCATCCTGTTGTTTGAATGATTCAAAAATCACGGCTTGTTGATCAGCTGGAATACCAATGCCACTATCTTCTACTGCCAAAATTAAATCAATTTGCTTATGATTGGCAAAAGCTTTAGCACACAACTTAATATAGCCACTTTCTGTAAATTTAACCGCATTACCCATTAAATTCAATAAAACCTGTCGCAAACGAGCTTCATCCAAAATTAATGTCAATGGTAAAGATTTATCAATTTCCATCATCAAATCAAGATTTTTTTCAGCCATTTTGAGTTTAAAAATTTGCTGTAACTCAGTGAAAATAACCTGTAACTGTACTGGCTCATATTGAATTTCTAACAGCCCCGCTTCAATTTTGGATAAGTCAAGTATATCATTAATTAAAGTCAATAGGCTTTTACCCGATGTTTGAATGGAATCAAGATAATTCTTTTGCTTTTTATCAGTGATTTTTGAGGCGAGTAAATCACTGAAACCAATCACCGCATTCATAGGGGTGCGAATTTCATGGCTCATGTTAGCGAGAAATTCACTTTTAGCACGGTTGGCAGAATCGGCTTCTTCTTTGGCTTTTTTTAAAGCGATTTCAGTCTGTTTGCGTTCAGTGATGTCATGTAAAATCTCAAACTTGGAAATACTACCATCTATGTTCTTGATAGGGGTGTCAAATAAATCATAATATTTATCATGTAGTGGAACGTAAAATTCCCAATTAACGGATTCTCCAGCAAACACTTGCTCATTTTTACACCAAAGACAAACTTCGGTTCTATCGTGGAAATATGAATAACATTTGCGTCCATTAACTGAACCAAATTCTTTGGTAAGAACTGGATTGACGTATTCAATATCAAATTGCTTATTGACAATATAAACGCCACTGGGTATCGCATTAAGAATACAGAGTGATTTATCACGTTCTTTTTGGAGTGCTTCTTCTGCTTGTTTGCGTTCAGTAATATCAGAATGCGTACCGACGAATCGCAAAGGTTTACCATCTTTAGTAAATTCAATGACTTTGCCCCGATCTAAAACCCATTTGTAAGTATTATCTTTGCACAATATCCGATGTTCATTACGATAATATTCCGTTTCTCCAGCAAGATGCTTATTAACATCAATATAAGCCTGTTTTTTATCATCCGGATGTACGCGTTTATTCCATTCATTTAAATCAGCACTGATTTCATCATCGGCATAACCCAGCATCTTTTTCCACATAGAAGAAAAGAAAACTTCATTAGTAACGATATTCCAATCCCATATGCCATCTTGACTGCCTGTCAGGGCATATTTCCATTTTAAATTGCTTTGTCTAAGTGCATCAAGGGAAAGAAATATCCCCAAACTATCACAAATGTGTTGTCCAAAATCATTGAAAAGTTTCAGTTCGTTTTCTGTCCATACTCTCGCATAAGAACACTGATGGATGCCAAACAGCCACGATTTACCGATCTTTGGATAGATAGCCATGCTTATCTGAGATTGAATCGAATACTGTTTAGCAAGCGTTGGGGATACTTTGTGTTCATACATAGCACCAAAAGCAAGTGGACCAGCCGCAAACAGGGAGTCTCTTATCATTTCGGATACTGTCTGAGCCATCGAGATATTTCCGTTTAATATCTTGAAACCGGGGTATGCTGGCGTTGTAACCTCCATTGGTACACGCCAATTCGGCGTATCTGGATCACAAGGGTATAGCAGCCAAGCTCGATCACAATTGAACACCCCTAAAGTTGCCATCATGGCACCCTCCATCATTTGGTCAATATTCTGAGTTTGATTGATGGCTTTTCCAAGAGTCGCTAAACCTTCCAGATGGTAAACATGTTGCTCAAGTTTGTCTTCGGCTTGTTTGCGTTTAGTAATATCAATAAATGTCACTACCGCCCCGACAAGTTCATCCCCTCGTATGATGGGATGAGACCAGCATTCAATCGGGAAGGGAGTGTTGTCAGCATGCCAAAAAACTTCGTCATCACAATGTGTTCCTTTTCCTTGTTTAATACTTTGATAAACCAGACAATCTTTTTCATAAATTGGCGAACCATCCAACTTAGAGTGATGAATCATGGAATGTATGTCTTGATCTATCAAATCATCAACACTGTTGTAACCTAACATATTGATACAAGCTGGATTACAGAAAGTGCAACAACCAGTGATATCCATCCCAAAAATAGCTTCTGATGTAGAATCAAGCAATAAACGCACTTGTTCTTCGCTCGCATGTAAAGCGTTATTGGCTTGAATCCGTTCATGAATTTCTTGTCGCAAATTTTTATTGGCAAGTTGCATTTTAGCAGTGCGTTCTTCTACCAATTTTTCCAGATGTTCTTGATGTTGTTTTAATTCATTCTCTGCTTGTTGGCGTTCAGAAATAGCAGAAAGCAATGCTAGATTTTGCTCCTCCAATTGTTTTTTCTGTTCATAAAGTTCCAGAAAAATACGTACTTTGCCCAGCAATATCTCATGCACGATAGGTTTAGTGATAAAATCAACCGCACCCACTTTGATGCCCTTTATCTTATAATAGTTTTCACTATAGATAGCTGACACAAAAATAACAGGCAGATGTTGCGTTTTAATATCTTGACGCATTATCTCAACGGTTTCAAAACCGTCCATTAGTGGCATTTGCACGTCAATCAAAGCAAGAGCAAACTCGTTTTTAGCAACCATCATTAGGGCTTCTTCGCCAGACATAGCCCGAATAAAATCCACATCTTGCTTCAGCAATACCTTTTCTAAAGCAATGAGGTTGGCGATTTTATCATCGACAATTAGAATTTTGGGTTTCATTTTTAATGAGCTTCAAAAAATCGGATTTCTACTCTTTGCGCCAAGTTGTTCCTTGCGCCCCATCTTCAAGTGTTATTCCCCCTTCTTTTAAATCGGTACGAATATTATCCGCCGCTGCCCAATCACGGCGTTTCCGCGCCGCTTGACGTTCAGCAATCATGTTTTCAATTTCCGTCGTTGATAAAGCTTGCCCTGTTTCTTGTGTGTTGCCCTGCAAAAACATTTCGGGATTGGCTTGTAATAAACCTAATACTTCCCCTAAATGGCGCAACTCGCCGCCTAATTGCGCCGCTTTAGATAGCGAATCTGAGCGTATCTTATTGATTTTATGGGATAAATCAAATAATATCGCCAATGCTTCTGGGGTATTAAAATCTTCTTCCATAGCTGTTTGGAAGCGTTTATTATAACTTTCATCGGTGCAAGCTGCATTATTATCCAAGGGCAAGCCACGTAGCGCGGTGTAGAGGCGTGTTAAAGCCTGTTTTGCGGCATCCAATTCTTGATCAGAATAATTTAGAGGGCTACGATAATGGCTGGTTAAAATAAAATAACGCACCACTTCCGGTTGGTAGCGTTCTAACACTTCACGCACGGTAAAAAAATTGCCCAGGGATTTAGACATTTTTTCTTCATTGATACGTACAAAACCATTGTGCATCCATAAATTGACATAAGGTTCCCCGGTTGCACCTTCTGATTGAGCAATTTCATTTTCATGATGGGGAAATTGTAAATCCATTCCGCCACCATGAATATCAAAATGATTACCCAGGCAACTTGTGGACATGGCAGAACATTCAATATGCCATCCTGGACGACCTGCACCCCAGGGAGAATCCCAATTTGGCTCATCCGGTTTAGCGGCTTTCCATAAAACAAAATCTAAGGGGTGTTGTTTAGATTTGTCGATTTCTACTCGTTCGCCAACGCGTAATTCATCTAGTTGCTTACCTGATAATTTGCCATAATCGGCAAAACGCTGGATGGTATAACAAATATCGCCATTGTCTGTGATATAGGCATAGCCCTTATCTAATAATTTTTGTATCAAGGCAATTATTTCGGGCATGGAATGGGTAGCGCGAGGTTCAATATCGGGGCGTAATACACCTAAAGCGTCTGCATCTTCGTGCATTGCCTGAATAAAACGGTCCGTTAAATGGTTGAAATCTTCACCATTATCATTGGCTCGCTGAATAATTTTGTCATCTATATCGGTGATATTCCGCACATAAGTGACTGAAAAACCTAAAGAACGCAAATAGCGTACAACGACATCAAACACCACCATTACCCGCGCATGTCCTATATGGCAATAGTCATAGACTGTCATGCCACAGACATATATTCCAACTTGATTGGGTTTGATGGGAATAAAACGTTCCTTTTGTTTGGTAAGGGAATTATAAATATTAAGCATAATGGTTATATAATTGTGAATTGTGAATGATTCTTGTCTTAATGATTTTGTTTTTCAAAAAACGGTTTTTATTACTCAACCTCCAAGTGGATAAAATTCATCCAACAAAACTTGTTCTAGTGTGTATTCACATGTATCTGGAAACTTATCTACCGCCATTCCCGTTTCTGCTTGTGCCAATTTAACAGCATCAAGATAAGCTTTTATCAAAAAAGTAGCCAGTTGATTTTTAAGACTAGGGCTATCTTCCAATTGTTTTTTTATCTGATAACGTTGTTCTACAATCGAACTATGCCAACTATTGCTGCGATGACTTGGCTGATACTGCCATTTCAGTAAATGTGCTAATAATATCACAAGCCTACTTAGAAGTTCACGCCTATCACGTTTAGCCATACTTTCCAATTCATCAATTAAAATTTCTGTATTAACTTCAAACAAACGCCCTTTTTTAAGCAAATCCACCGTTTGCTCAATCCAGTTGTAAAAATCTTGTTCATATAATACTTGGTTAAGCATAATTCGTATTCCCTCGTTCCCAAATGACAGAAGGGAATGACTGTAGCTTAACGAAGCAGTTTGCGCCGCGTCCTTTCATTCCTTCCCAAATAGAGTTTGAGAACTATAACGGTCTGCACGAGATCTAATCGTGTCAAAACTTCTTTATTAAAAGTGTACGGTAGTGAAATGTAGGGTAGGAACTTCGTTACAACCCACCGTTATTTGTTGTAATGATATTTGCAGGAAGCAATAGTAATTGCTTCATCTTCAACTTTATAAACTAAACGGTGTTCATCATTAATTCTTCGTGACCAATATCCGCTAAATTCGTGTTTTAGTGCCTCAGGTTTACCAATACCAGATTCAGGCTGACGGAGAATATCCTTAATTAAGTTAACAATCCGTCGATATAATTTTTTATTCTCAGTTGCCCATTCGTTAAAATCTTGAAAGGCATTTTCTTCAAAAATAATTTTTTTCATGACAGAAATTCATCTAAATTAACGGTCACAAGGTTCCGATGATGGGCAATATTATCTATTGCTTTTAATAGATGTGCATGATTAGCCGGTGAAGAACGCAAATAATTCGTTTCGTCTTCTTCAACTTGAGCCATTTCACAAACTGTGATTTCAAGTTTTTTATGTGCAAATTGTGCTTTCAACGCATTAATGAAACGTATATCTAGTTCATCAACATGAGTTCTATAAATATTATACATTGGTTTCCTCGTCTCAACAATCAATTATTCGATTATTTCGTTAATCATTAAGGATAAAAGGTATTATTTTATGTAGGTACGAAAAAGTATTTTAACTTTTAAAAAAATACTATTTCTTAAAGAAATAGTATTTTTTACGCCTTCAAAATGTTAAAAGATTTCTACGTATCTACTTATAATAATAACATTTAAAAAGTGATAATTTTTTATGATATACTAATCAAATTGAAAATACCATAAGGAATGGTTATAACTTTTCTAACTTTTTAATTCACAATTCACCATGATAAATTTAACTGAATTATTACTCGAAATGGTTTTCATGCCCCTCGTTGCTTTTTTAGTAGGGCTATTACTGGTTTTGATGATGCGCCGAGTTCGAGCGAAAGTTGAGCGCCGTATTGGTCCCCCTTTTTTGCAGCCCGTGTATGACATCATTAAGCTTTATGCGAAAAAGACACAAATTTCGCATGGTTATATGCATGATGTCGCAATTATGATGTTGTTAGGGGGTTACATCGCGTCGGAAATATTTTTGCCTGTCCCAGGTATGGATGGTTTGGCGAATCATGCTGATTTAATTGTTTTAATGTACTTATTAATGGTACCTATGTTAGGTATGGCATTAGGTGTAGGGCAATGTGCCAATCCGAATGGTTCGATAGGTATTTCCAGGGCATTGTCATCTATGCTGGCTTATGATGTACCCTTTATTATTGTAGTAGCAGGTGCAGCTATCAGTTATGAATCGACTAACTTAGTCCAAATCATTGAAATTCAACAACAAGGTGGTCCGGCAACCTGGGGATTATTCAGTATGCCCTTATTAGCTATCGCCGGGCTGATCTCTATGTATGCCATGCTGGGCAAGGAGCCTTTTGAAATTTATGTCGCCCCAGCCGAAATCGCAACTGGACCAATGGTTGAAATGAGTGGCAAATATATGGGTGCCTTGTTTGTCATGCAATGCTTTCAACTCTATACTGTGGGGGTTTTATATACGACACTCTTCCTGGGTGGGGGCGAAAACTGGTTAACTTTTTTGCCTAAAGTTTTTGCGGTTGTACTGCTTGCGGTTTCTATTACTAATGTATTTGGTCGCTATCGCACTGATGATGTTATTCGCTGGATTTGGAAATGGCCAACAGGGATTGCGTTATTAGGATTAGCAGTCGTCATGTGGTAGAATCAATGCCATTAAATTAAGGGCAACCATAAAGGAGTTAATTAACTGTGCAACCTATATGATATAATGATTTGTAGGAAAACAGGCAGAAATACCCTTTTTTCAAAAAAAGGCATTTCTTTTATACCTTATAGTATTTTGGAAAATTCATCTTATGCAAACTAAACAATTATCCTCAAAACATTCATGGTTGCGTTATGGATTAGCAGGCGTGATTTTTTGCTTATGTTTCGTGCTAACAATAGTGGCATTTAAAGCGACACAGACCTTTGAAACACGGCGCATAGAAACTGAAACTGAACGTTTAATCCGTAGTCAAATGGCAAATTTACAACGCGGTCTTGATTTGACGCGGGAATCTATTCAAGCCCTGGGGGCTTATATTGGTGCTTCTGCTTTGATCAGACAAGAAGGCTTTAAACAATATGCTGAAGAAATGCGTGAAGGTCGTCCTGGCATAGTAAGCGTAGCTTGGGTACCTCAAGTATTAGAGGCGGAAAAAAGAATGTTTATAATGACCATGCGTAGACAAGCGGGTTTTAACGATTTCACCCTAACCGAGTTATCAGACAAGGGTGAAATGGTTCCAATGTTGCGACAACGTGAACGATACTTTCCATTAAATTATGGGGAACCTTATGAAGAATTAGCTCCCCATCTTGGATTAGACATGGGTAGCCAAACAGATTGCTTAAAGGCAATGGAACAGGGGCGCGATAAGGGAGTGTCGGTTGTCACGAAAGCCTTTCCATCTTTTCTTGCAAAAGGAAAAGATTTTCAAATGGGTATCTTTCAACCGGTTTATCACGCCGGTTTACCTAATAAATTGGCGATACGTCGTGCTAATTTACGCGGTTTTATTTTTGTCATCGTGGATTTACATTACATTATCAACCAAGCACTTGGGGAGTTAATTGCCAAAAATTTCACTTTACAAATTACAGATACCCAAACCGGTATCGAAAATTTGAGGGTGAACAAAGTATCGCTACCTGAAAGTTCTATAGACACCCCCAAGAATTTTTTGGACTATATTTGGCAAACTATCCAATATTGGGTGTCACTACCCATTGAAAAATCACAACACCCTTTCGTTAATGATTTAACAATTGCAGGACAAACTTGGTCAATTGTATTGACACCCAATACGAAATTTAGCATAGCACAAAGTGCCTGGGGGGTACTCGCCGCCGGTTCGGTACTCAGCTTATTATTGGTAGCTTACCTGTTAATGTTGATGGGGCGCACTGCCCGTATTGAACGTTTGGTTGCTGAACGCACAAACGAATTGGAAGAATCAGAAGCTCATCTAATTCAATCCGAAAAAATGGCTTCTATTGGACAAATGGTTGCAGGGATTGTGCATGAAATTAATACACCCTTGGCTTATGTTAGGAGTAGTGTTGAGTTGACTAAAAGTCATATTACTGACATAATAGAGGTACTTGACGCTTATGAAAAGTTAGGTAGCCAGCTTAAATTGAATGGTCATACGCATACGACTAAAGAACAATTAGACACTGCTATAGACCTGCTCCGTTCTTTGGAAGAAGATGAAACGCTGGAAGAAGCTCAATTATTATTAGATAATGGTCTGAGTGGTCTGGATAAAATTTCTAATTTAGTCAAAAATTTGAAAAATTTCAGTCGGTTAGATAGAGCAGTGGCAGCTAAACATGATGTTAATCAAGGTCTGGATGAGGCTTTGACAATCATTAACCACATGCTCACTGACAAAATACAAATTGTCAAGCATTATGGAGAGGTGCCACATATTATGTGTTCACCAGCCCAGATCAACCAAGTCTTTTTAAATTTGTTGGTGAATGCTATTCATGCCGTTGAATCTGCGAAAGACAGTGGAATTATTGAACTGACAACACAAGTAATGGGGCAATCTGTGGAAGTACTCATTAAAGATGATGGCAATGGTATTTCCGATGAACATTTAGCCCGTATTTTTGAACCTTTTTTCACAACTAAAAGGAGTGGCAAAGGGACAGGGTTAGGGCTTGCCATTGTTCACAAGATTATTAAAGAGCATAAAGGTGAATTAAAAGTTGAATCACAAGTTGGGCAAGGAACTTGCTTTACGATTTCTTTTCCTTTTATTCCAACTGAGCGTGCTTCGTAAATAGTAACCGGCAACAAATACTATTTCTTCAAGAAATAGTATTTGAGCGTAAGTCAAAAAAAGTATTTGTAGAAATGGGTAAATTATTATGACGGAAAAGTTAAACATCTTATTTGTAGATGATGAAAAACAAATTCTCATTCCCTTAAAAGCGATGTTCAAAAAGCAATATGGCGTTTTTACAGCTGTCAGTGGTCCCCTTGCGCTTGAAATTATTAATAAGAATTTGATTCAAATCATTGTTAGTGACCAACGTATGCCGGAAATGCAGGGTATTCAGTTGTTAAAATTGGTCAAAGAAAAGTCACCTAACACCGTGCGTATTTTGCTGACAGGTTATGCTGATCTCTCTGCAGTTGTTGAATCTGTCAATACAGGTGAAATTTTCCGTTTTATTGAAAAACCATGGAATAATGAGCGACTTAAAAAGACTATTGAAGCGGCTGCTCAAATTTCGTTAAAGCAGACAGGAAGCGTGAATATAGAGAACTTACAATCATCTTCTGAACAACCCACTCAGTTCGGCTTATTAGTCGTTGATGATGATCTGGATATTTGTGCAAAAGTTCATCATTTCATGGGACATCAGCATAATGTTTTTTGTGCTAGCTGTCTGACAGAGGCGTTAAGCATTATGGAAGAACAGGATATTGCAATTCTTATTACAGATACGATGGTGAAAGGTGAAGAAATGAGTAGCCTTATTCATGTGTTAAAAGAAACTTATCCGTTAACAGTTGTGGTGGTACTGACTACTCAAGCTGATGCACACTTAGTTGTTCGTTTGGTTAATGAAGGGCAAATTTTTCGTTATTTGCCTAAACCCGTAGAAAGCCATTTACTTGAATTTAGTATCAACGCAGCACTCAAACGCTATGCCCA
This sequence comes from Gammaproteobacteria bacterium, assembly GCA_003645255.1. Lineage (GTDB taxonomy): Bacteria > Pseudomonadota > Gammaproteobacteria > Beggiatoales > Beggiatoaceae > QNES01. The sequence continues at coordinate 16,037 of QNES01000040.1, read as the reverse complement.
ATTTCGTCATGAGCCTTCACAATTGGTTAGTCAACAGTATATTGAAAAACCACCTGAAGACACGCCTGAGTCAAAAGGAAAAGTGGCTATGCTTAAAGGTAAACTAAATTTTTTGCAACAACGTTTGAAAAAAATTTGGCATTAATTATTGGCATTAATTAACTGATAACTGACAACACTTAACTGATAACTTAAAAGGATATGATGAAATCAAAACAAAATACCATACTCATTGTAGATGACGAACCGGTTAATTTGAGTCTATTGATGAGCTATTTGGAAGATCAGTACTATATGCAGGTTGCCAAAGATGGCGAGGAAGCTTTGATTGAAATCAACAATCTCAGACCGGATATCATCTTAATGGACGTAATGATGCCGAAGCTGAACGGATTTGAAACCTGCCGCCGCTTAAAAGCTAACTTGGAAACCAGTGATATCCCCGTGATTTTTATGACTTCCTTGAATAATACCGAGGACAAGGTCAAAGCTTTTGAAGTCGGTGCCATTGACTACATTACCAAACCCATTCAAAATAAAGAGGCATTAGCTCGCATTAATGCACATTTGACGGTAAGGAATCTACAAAAAATTCTTAAACAACAAAGTGCGGCTCTTGAACAAAAAAATCGGGAGTTGCAAGAACAAAACTTGGAACTGGGTGCCTATGCTCAGATCGTGGTTAGCGATTTAAAAAAGCCCTTAGTCAGACAAGCTGGTTTTGCTAATGTACTGATAAAAGAACTGGCAAACTTGCCAAATCAAGAGCCACTCGGATTTTTACAAGAAATTGAAGAATCCAGACAAAAAATGGTTGATGTGGTTGATGATATGGTGTTGTTAGCCAATGTACGCACCAAAGAAGTGGTCATGGAGGCACCTGATATGGTAACTGTTATTGCTCAAGCACGACATCAGGTGTCATCTTTGGTTAAAAAATCTCATGGCAAAATTATTGTACCAGCAACCTGGCCAATTGTTTGGGGTTATTCGCCTTGGCTTGAAAAAGTGTGGGAGATTTACATTAGTCATGCCTTAGAATATGGGGGGACTGAGCCCAAAGTCGAGTTGGGAGCAACGCCTGTTGAAAACGATTACATAAGTTTTTGGGTACGTGATTATGGCACCGGGTTCACCAGCGAACAAAAAAATGAATTGTTTGTTCCTTTGAGCCAGGTTGGTCAGGTAAACACGATTGAAAAAAGCTATGCTTTAAAATTAGCAATTGTACAATTGCTAATTAAAAAATGTGGAGGGCAGGTAGGTGTAGAAACTTTTATTGGGCGAGGAAGTACTTTTTACTTTACCTTACCTACCATTGGTTAAAATTCAAAACTTTAGGAGGTATTGTTTTATTTTTATTTTACGGCAGAAACCAAGTTTTTTCAAAAAACTGGCTTTCTAAAATGTTATTTTTATGTGATAATTGTATCTGGAAATTTTAGTTTAGTATAACTTGATATTCTAGTTTTTAAAGTCAAAGGACTTAAAGACCGCTTTTCTATTTTTTGTTAAGCTTTTTTTCAACACAATTAGGAGTGACTATGTCAAAAACCTTATGTAAATTTGTCGCATTACGGGTATTACTACCCGCATTGCTATTTGTACCGGTTGTCACGGTAACGGCTGCTGATAAATCTTCCAGCCATGTTTATCAAATCACGGAAAATATCGTTTCAGAAATTGATATTTTGCGTGAGGCTATTGGGGTGTACGATGAACCAACTGAGCCTGATCCACAATGGGGTAAATCGCCTATCCATGTTTACAGTAAAGGATTGGAAGTTTTAGAAAAAATTTCCAAAGCACAACGTAAATTGGGTATGATTCCTAGTGAAGTAGGTGAAATACCTTTGAGAGAGGTCGCCCCAAGCGATACGTTTGAATTGGCTGAAAAAATCCTGCTACAGTTGCGAAGCATGAAGGAGCAACTATACGTCGATGATAAAATCGAAGAGGCAGAGTTCGTCGGGGCTAAAATGCCTTCTCAGGTTTATGAAAATCTGTGGGTGGCTTCTTACATGTTAGACGGTTTAACACCACCTATTAAAGCCAAGGATGTTTATCGCAATATTCGATATCTGCATGAAGAGTTGGGTTTAATTGCCACTAAATTGGGTGTAACGCTTGATCTAGAATCACCGAAAATCAAAGGACGTAAAAGACTTAGGCATGTCGGTCAGCAAGCTCTTCGTGCGCTGTACAAGGTGCGTAATTTAGAACTGCGACTGGACGAAATGGTAGCAACTAATGTGCCCAACATCACCTTGGTACGTATTACCCCATCGGACATTTATGATATGACCAACATGCTATTGGCTGAAATGGTCCGGATTAAAGTCCATCTGAAAATTGAATTACCACGCGGTGATCAGTCGACACCGGGGCGCGTGAAAACTAAGGAGGTGTTTGCCCAAATGCTTTTAGTGGTTAACAATTTGCAAAAAGTGATTAAGGCTGTCGCTTCAAAGTAAAGACAGTTAATCCGTTCACAAGGGCAGACACGTCGGTCTGCCCTACTGTAGAACCCTATAAAGAATTTGATTTTTTTATATTCCATCAATTCGCATTATCCTAATGGAGAGTATTTTTATGAAAAAACTTGTTTTAAGCCTCATGCTCCTAACCGTAAGCTTAGTTTGGGCTTATGCTTTTGAGACTCAAGAAAAAAACTTGCAAGCATTGGCGCAAGAAGCTGATGTTATTGCCGCTATGAAGGCATTTAGCGAGACTTTTGGTCAATTTCGCGCTGATAACGGTTTGGAATCCGTTGATGAATTGAAAACTTCAGTGTTTTCTTATTACGATAATGAGTTTGCGCCTGAATATCAGAAAATCACCGGCAACGCACCGGATTTGAAAATGGCGAAATCATTGGGTGATGATACTATCGCCTTTCAATATCACTATATTTCCACCAATAAGAACTTATTGGGAGAAAAAAACAAGCTGGATCGTGCCGCTGATAAATCCAAATGGTCCGCTGCCCATGCAATATATCACTCAAAGTTTCGTGATTATGTAAAAGGTCAAAATTTATATGATCTTTTCCTGGTTGATTTGAAGGGTAATGTTGTCTATACCGTTTTTAAGGAAATTGACTTTGCCACTAGCTTAGTCAACGGACCTTATGCCCTGAGTGGTTTGGGGGGTACATTCGATTCGATGAAAAAAGCCCCAAAAGGCTTCGTTTCAACAGGTGAAAATAGCACCTATTTTCCTTCCTATATGAAGAATACCAATTTTGTCGGTGCGCCCCTTTATGATGGTGATAACAGGGTGGGTACTGTGATCGTACAATTGCAAAGTTGGGCTGAAGAACTGGTGCTGGGAATGGCACAAAGGGCAGATGTCATAACGGCGATGAAAGATTTATCAGGGAGCTTTGGTCAATTTCAATCTGATAATAGTTCAGATAGCGTTGCAGATATGAAACAGTCTGTGTTCTCCTATTATGACGTGCCATTCGCAACTGAGTATGAGAACACTACTGGCGAGGCACCTGATTTGACCAAGGCAAAGTCATTAGATGACAATGCTATCGCCCTTCAGTATTACTATATCTCTGCTAATAAAAGCCCAATGCGAGAAAAGCAGGAACTTGATGATGCCAAAGACAAATCCAAATGGTCCAAGGTACATGCACAACACAACCCCACATTCCGTAATGAGGTAGACAAACATGAATTATATGATTTATCCCTCATTGATTTAGAGGGGCATGTTGTCTATACTGTTTTTAAGGAAATTGAATTTGCCACTAATCTGGTTAATGGGGCTTATGCCGATAGTCCTTTAGGACACCTGTTCAAGTCTTTGAAAGAAGCTGATAAAGGTGTTGCCAAAACGGGTAAAAATGCCCCCTATTTTCCTTCTTTTGGAGATAATGCAGAATTTGTAGGAACATCCATCTATGAAGGTGATAAGAAAATAGGTATTTTGGTTATTCAATTACCAAGTTGGTAATTTGGTAATTGTGTGCAAGAAATCCGATTTTTTTGAAAAATCGGATTTCTTATAATATCCTGGATAAAAATGAAATACTTATGTAACTGCAAACTCGCTCACCCTTCTCATTTCTAAAGATCGAAACCCTAACACAATTTGGCTTTTCGGTACGCCAACACTAATGAGTTCATTCGCAATACCCTTTTCTGTCCCATCACGTTGAATCCAAAACTTATCTTTGATCAGATCAATATGCACTAAACAGCCATGAACACGGCGTTGTTCATGATCTCGTCCCAAAATCAAGAGTAAATAGCGATCCGATTTTAAGTCAAAAACCGTTTCAAATTGTATTTCCCCGTGTGCATAAGGAATTTTAGTTTGTTCCGTTAATATTTTTTGAATGAGGTGACGGTAGTGGTTTAAGGTATCCATTTGACAATTTCCTCTGTTTGAAAATCAAACACAATGAGTCGTATCTGATAATCTTCAATTAAAATACGACCAAGTGGTTCTTCAAAAATATCAGTAAAAATTTCTTTGTGAACCGCAAGATATAAGCTTCTATCCTGCTCAGTTCTTATCATCACAGAACGATAGACCACATATTGTCCAATTGTATTTTCAATCTCATTGACTTCTGAAACACCACCAAAAGTTTTAAGTTCTACAGCTATTTTTTTTGTCCCTTTTTCGGCGGTCAATATTTGTTCTGCGCCCAAGTCAACATACATATCTTTGCTTCCCCATCTTAATCGTAATGGATCATTTGTAATAATCCATCCATCTTTAATCAGGGCATTTTTAAGTTGGTTATGATAAAGATCTCGCGCTGGCATATTTAATCTCTTTCAGAAAATGCTTTCGTCAAAGGAATGAGGCTTTAATGACTTCCGAAACTATTATACTGCTATAAATCTCTTGTAGGGGCAATCCTTTATGGTTGCCCTTTTTTGTATTAAGGAACAATAATAGACTTCAAAGTAGATAAGGGTCCACTACATATTTCATTGTAAGCCTGGATCGCAATATAGACATTATTACCACTCTCTAAGTCAGCTTCAACTTTAAGTTCACTACCCAATTCCATGTTTTGCACTGGTGTACCGGCTGGATAGGGCGCATAAAATAACCGGTAATTCGTCGCCGTTGCCACACTTGACCAAGAAATTGAGACTTTTGCACCACCTTGACTCACGGGAGTCACTTCACGACTCACCTCGGGGGCTATTTCAGGACATTGAGCCATAAAATTTTTAGTCTTCATTGTCGTATCAATGAAATCCAGAAAGGCTGATATTCGTGCATACACACCATATTGATTAGGCATAGCACAATCAATACCGAAACTGACAACACCTATTTGCGTCCATTGTTCGCCGTCATGTATCAGTAAAGGACCACCGCTATCTCCAAAACAAGCATCCTTTCTTCTTTCTTGGGAGCCGGCACATAACATATTTTCAGTGATGTTTTCATCAAAGGCATCCATAGTCGTTTGACAGGTTTCATTGGAAACAATGGGGACTTCGACTCGCTGTAATTTAGTGGGGTAAATATCATAAGGGACCGGCAAATTGTCAGAAATGTTATTGAAAGCATCTTCCAAAATAGGGGAAAGTGTTTCTTCTAGCCCTGCCATAAAACATTCCAAATTATCTGTACAGTATGCAAAAGCGAATTCAGGATAGATGTCGGCATATAAAGCTTCTAACTCAGGTTTAAGAATAAGCCAAAAATCATGAGTCCAGGTTGTGATGGGTAAATTAAATGTATTACCCCACCCCATTGCTCTGGCAAGGTTTCCCTCAGAAATAGCTGTGTTTGGAACAACCAGTTTGATAGGCGTTTGTGTCGCTGGTTTTGAAAGTCGCACAAGCGCAATATCAGAGTCACCCGTTTCTGAATCGTAGTCTGGGTGTACCACAACTTCGCTGACGGAAATGCGTTCCCCTTCACCAGAAATAAGGCTATGTGCACCTAGCACCACATCAAAGGTTTCTTTTGAGTTGGGTTCAACAACACAATGAGCCGCTGTCAACACCCATTCAGGATGAATTAATGAGCCACCGCAAAAAAACAGATCAAAGAACGAAACTTCCAAAGAAGCTTCAACGCTTTCATCTTTAAAAACCAGAGCAACCATCCAAGGTTGTTCACCTCGTATCGCTTCTTCCCCCCCAATAATTCTCGGTGCTGCCATGGCAGCTTCCTTAAATATTAATCCCGCTAATAGCAATATCAGCAAATAGTAAAATGGCTTTTTCATAGCTTTAGTCATAAAATTATCCTAATAAGATAGTCATTATTAACTTCAAAAATACTTTAATACTTTAAAATATTATAAACCTGTCAGGTTTTGGATACCTGACAGGTTTGCGCCCCATTTACAAAACCATTTATTCCCCCATACTCGCCAATAGATCCATTTGATGCTCCCGTTTGAGTGGCTCAATTAAATCGTTTAATTTACCTTCTAAAATATCGCTTAATTTATACAGCGTTAAATTAATACGATGATCTGTGATTCGTCCTTGGGGGTAATTATAGGTGCGAATGCGTTCAGAGCGATCCCCACTGCCAACTAAATTACGCCGTTTTTCTGATTGTTCCGCTTGTTGACGATCACGTTCAATTTGTAACAGGCGCGATTGTAATAGGGACATAGCACGGGCGCGGTTTTTATGTTGGGAACGTTCATCTTGACATTCCACCACAATGCCTGTCGGTAAATGGGTGAGGCGAATAGCAGAATCGGTTTTATTGATATGTTGCCCCCCACTGCCGGAAGCACGGTAAGTATCTTCCCTGATATCCACCTTATTTACTGCAATTTCATCAACCGTCTCAATTTCAGGCATGATAGCGACGGTGCAAGCTGAGGTATGAATACGCCCTTGCGCCTCCGTTTCAGGAACGCGCTGGACCCGATGTCCACCTGATTCAAATTTCAATTGGGAATACACACCTTGCCCACTAATACGCAAAATTATTTCTTTAAATCCCCCATGTTCTCCTTCGTTTTGATTGACAATATCTATGTGCCATCCTTGATTATCGGCATAGCGGCTATACATTCGCATTAAATCGCCTGCAAATAGGGCAGCTTCATCGCCTCCAGTACCGGCGCGAACTTCTAAAAAGGTATTATGATTATCATCAGGATCTTTGGGAAGTAATCGGCATTGTAGTTCATTTTCTAAACGGTCATCTTCGGCTTGGGCTTGGAGCAATTCTTCTTCAGCGAGGGCGCGTATTTCTGCATCTTCATCACGCAGCATTTCTTTAGCACCTTCCATCGTTTCCCTATTTTGACGGTATTGTTGGAAGCATTCTACGACTGGCTGGATTTCAGCGTATTCCTTAGATAAATCGCGAAATTGGTTTTGATTAGTAATGACACCAGGATCTGCCAGTAGGGCATCTAATTCTTGTAAACGATCAATTAAATTTTCTAATTTGGTACGAATTGAGTCTTTCATCATTATTGGGAATTGGGAATTTTAACATTTTATCCACCGACGTTTTTTTCAAGCCCGCAGGTGAATAAGAATTTATTTTTTTGAACATCTATATATACTTATTTGTCTGTTAAGTTAAACAGCCGTTGTGCCGCACTTACCAAATCATCTCGCCCATCATAACCCGCTTGACGTAATTGGGCGCAGGGAGAGTGCATCAGATTATTTGTTAAAGTATGGGCTAAATAATCAATCGCATCATAAGGCGATTTTCCATTATCAATCATACGCTTAGCTTCCATCACAATTCTATGACGTGCCGTCTGTGCACAGTCGCGCATAAGGCAAATAGTTTCCACCACATCTAGGGAATTCCACCAGCCCATAAAATGCGTAATTTGGGACTCAATAATTTCTTCCGCTTTCAAAGCGGCTTGTTCACGGGAGCGTAAATTATCTTGTATGACTTCGTTTAAATCATCAACACTGTATAAATAAATATCTTCCAACTCGGATACCGTCGGATCAATATCGCGTGGGACCGCAATATCTACCATAAACATCGGGCGATGTTTACGAATTTTAATAGCATGTGTCACATCCGCCCGACTCAAAATAGGGGTGGTACTCGCTGTAGATGAAATCACGACATCGACTTCTGCCAGATGAATGGGAATTTCTTCTAAGGTAATCGCATAACCACCAAATTCTTTTGCCAATTGACGAGCGCGTTCTATAGTACGATTAGCAACAATCATTCGACCTAACTGGTTTTCATATAAATGTCGTGCCGCTAATTCAACCGTTTCCCCGGCACCTATGAGCAGGGCAGTATGACCACTTAAATCCCCAAAAATCTGTTGTGCTAATCGCACCGCAGCAAATGCAACTGATACCGGACTTGAACCAATCGCAGTATCAGTACGCACTTGTTTTGCCACCGAAAAACTATGCTCAAATAATTTATTCAACAACTGACTTGAACTACCCATTTTACGAGCAATGCTGTAGGCTGATTTAATTTGCCCTAAAATTTGTGGTTCACCCAAAATCATTGAATCTAAACCACAAGCCACTCGGAACAAATGACCGACAGCATCCGCTTGTGAATGAGTATATAAATGTGCCTGTAGCAATTGACTGGCAATATTATGGTAGTGACTCAGCCAATTAATAATAGCTGGCATCGTATCAGCTTCTAATCCACAATATAATTCGGTGCGATTACAAGTCGATAGAATCACAACTTCTTGTGCTAATTCACGTTCAATCAGTTCATGTAAAGCCTGTTTCAGCCTTTTTGGCGAAAAATTGACCTGTTCACGTATTTCAATTGGGGCGGTGTTATGATTGAGACCAAAAGCAAATAATTGCATGTATCAGTTATCAGTTATTAGTTATCAGTTATCAAAAGTGACCACAGGTGGAACCTGTGTCTATTCACTTTGGATTCCAAACAATGGGTATTTTTCCGTCCAAAGCTTTAGCTTTGGGCGTGTTTCCGAATGGATACTAATTATCAAGTATATCTCATTACAAGAATGTTTTCAAAACAGTCAACTGGGAAAAACAGCTTGTTGTATCGCACTTAATAGCCCTTCATCGTTAGCCATCTTGGACACAAAAATGGGTGCTTGCACCCCTAACTTTTTGGCTTCTGCGCGTATGCGTTGACTCATGACGATAAATGGCGTATGGCGTACCCACGTTTGGATTGACAGCATAGCCAATAAGTTGTGTAATCCTTCTACACTGGTGATGGTAATCATATCGACTTGTACATCAGTTATCCAGGCTGGAACAGGGGGTTGAGTACGTCGATAAACGTTGACATAATTCACGGTCGCACCGCGTTTTCGTAAAGTTTCAGCCAACAATTCACGTCCGTTTTCGCCACGAAATATTACTAGGTTTTTGCCCTGTACCATTACAGTTTGTAATAGTTGCATTTCTAGCATCGCTTCACTGTTAAAGGGCGGTGCGGGGCAAAGTGCCGTTAATTTCAAGGCTTTAAGTGTTTCAGCAGTACGTTTACCAACGGCTATCAATTGAAGTTTTGACGGCAATTTTCCTGATGCTAATAATGTGGGTAATGCTTTTTCAACGGCATTGGCACTGATAAAAATAGCTATGTCTAAGTCATCTAAATGAGTACAACAATCAAGTAAAGCTCGATTAGGTTTTATTTCGACAATTTCTATTACGGGTAAGCGTATTGCCTTTCCACCTTCGTTGGCTATGAGTTGACATAAATGCTCGGATTGATGGGCAGGCCTGGTTACTAATATTTTGATTCCTGAAAGATTCATCATTGTCTGTGAACAATTCTAGTATGTACTATAGGAAACGGCAGACTAAAACTTATTTAATTTCGTTCTTCACTTGTTCCAGTATTCGTTCTGCACCTTGTGCTAATAACTCTTTTCCTAAGGTATTGCCTAAGACTTCAGCTAAATCAATCGAACCACGAATGCTAGAACGCAGCATTTGTTTACCTTCAAGATCACCTACTAATCCTTGTAATTCTAAGCCATGAGAGTCTATTTGTGCAAACCCCGCAATAGGTACTTGACAACCTCCATCTAAACATGCATTTAAAGCGCGTTCCGCTGCAACTCGTCGTTGTGTCGGAATATCATTGAGTGGCATGATTAATTCAAGCGTTTCAACATCATCTTGCCTGGATTCAATGCCAATAGCACCTTGAGCAATAGCCGGCAACATCACATCTGCTTTTAAAATTTCACGAATACGTTCTGCCATACCCAGTCGCATTAATCCGGCAGCGGCTAAAACAATCGCGTCATATTCTCGGTTATCTAATTTATTTAAACGGGTCCCAACATTACCCCGTAAAGAACGAATTTGCAAATCAGGGCGATGAGCTAATAATTGACATTGCCTGCGTAAACTAGAAGTACCCACTATCGCCCCTTTAGGCAAAGCAGATAAATTGGGGTAATTATTTGAAACATAAGCATCGTAAGGTTCTTCACGGCGCATAATCACAGATATGGCTAAATTTTCGGGCAATTCAACCGGTACATCTTTCATAGAATGGACCGCAATATCAGCCCGTCCTTCTTGCAAACCATTTTCTAACTCTTTGACAAATAAACCTTTTCCGCCAATTTTTGCCAGTGGCGTGTCCAGGATTTTATCACCTTGAGTGGTCATTTCCACTAGCTCAATTTGAAGTGCCGGATGGAGACGAGTTAATGTATCGCGAACATGATTGGTTTGCCATAAGGCAAGAGGGCTTTTTCGGGTAGCGATGCGTAAAATATTTTTTTTCATCTTAACTAATTGTGAATTGTGAAACTTCGTTCCGAAGTAATTATGAATTGTTTTTAACTTTTCTAAAAATACTATTTCTTTAAGAAATCGTATTTTTCACTCCTATTGTATTTTTTATTCCTTCAAAATATTAAAAAATTTGTACAAATTCAACTTGCTATTTCAGATAAATTCGTCTATATATTATATAATAAGGGTAAATATATTTTTAAGGAGACTTATCTATGAATTATAAATATCATTTTAACAAAGGTTGCTTGATCTTTTTTTTATTACTGAGCGGTTTGACTTACGCGCAAGAGATGCCAGCTATCGTCGATTTTAGCCAAAGCCAAGGCTTTGGTGGTCTTGTCGATGAAAATGGGCTATTGCTTAAAGATCAAGTGCAAATTAATCATGTTCTTATTGCTACTCAGATTAAAGCTCCCTTTGCTTCAAATAAACCGACTATGTGGCAACAAGTCCCTTTTGATGTTATTTTTAAAGCATGTTTCTCTGATGGAGAGGAATCTCTGGTTATCATTCGCTATCGTTTGTCTGGCACGGTGGAATTTTTTCCCATGTTTGAACCGTTTTGTCAAGGTAGTTTATTAGATTTTAGCGAAACCCAAATTCTTGGTATCGTTAATGAAGAAAGTCATTGGCTGCAACTGCATAATATCCGCCACCATAAGGAGGTAATAGTTGAAAATACCCGTGAAATTATCACGACTCATTTCAATCTTGCTTTCGAGTTTAATCTTGAGACATTAAAACTAGAAGCCAGATGGGAATATATTATACCACCTCCACAGCAGATGATAAATATTTTACTTGATTGGGGTGAAAATCCACACGACTTGGATGGACATTTAACGGGTCCTGATTGGGGGCTTCCTGGTTCTTATAATAATGAACCAGATCGGTTTCATATTTATTTTGCTAATAAAAACAATGAGATAGCTATCCTTGATACAGGAGAATTTAGCAATACGAAACCGGAAATGGTGAACATTTTTCCGCCATATGGCGAAGAGCGTTTAAGAGAGGGAATTTATCGCTTCACCGTACACCACTTCAATGGCAGTGGGTGTATTTGTGATTCAGGTGCCACTGTGCGATTAAAAATCGGGGATAGACCGGATCGACTGTTCATGCCACCCCAGGGCGATTTTGCTGGTTCGCCTATGGATATTTGGACCGTATTTGAGCTACAAGTGGCAGGAAATGGCGAAGTGGTGGTAATACCTTTGCAATACTATGGCTCAAGCAATCCAAGTCAGATACGATAACTACAATTTTGTAGAAATCCGATTTTTTAAAAAATCGGATTTCTTGATTTTGTATTAACCATTAATCAGCAAATATTTCATCACGAGATTGCTTAAAAAAAAGCAAGGTATTATGTAGTGCTTTAACAACGGCGCGTGCTGTTATAGTTGCACTGGTAAATTGGTCAAATATGCCCCCATCCCGTTTAACTTTCCAGCCGGATTCATCAGGATGAATCAAAGAACGCCCATTAAAACCTAAAATCCAATTAGAGCGACGCATATCTATGTTATCGCCCAAGCCTGGCGTTTCTTTATGAGACAGTACGCGCACCCCTATTAATATACCTTCATAGTTAATACCGACTAATAAACGAATATGTCCATTATAACCATCAGGTGCGACTGGAGTTAGGACAGCAGCTATCGGTTGCCCTGCCTGACGAGCGCGATAAATCATAACCGGTTCATCTGTCCCCAATAAGGCTTCATTTTGCACCTCACGAATATCCGTGAATAAATCATTATCGTATTGTTGGTAGGGAATAAGTACGTTTAAAGTACGCAATAAATATGCCCGTTCATTGGCTTTAATTTGCTGATAGGTCATTTGAAAACTGACTGCAACTAGCACCCCACTAAGTACCGCAAAAAAAGTCAGTAAAAGGGCAGCATGGAGCATTCTTTTTATTAACATGATAACTGACTAATGTCCAAATGCACGAGGTTGAGTGTAGTAATCAATAATCGGTACAGCCATATTCATTAATAAAACCGCAAAAGCGGTCCCATCCGGATAACTTCCCCAAGTACGAATAACATAAATTAAAATGCCAATACCCGCACCATAATATAAGCAACCTTTGCTTGAACTAGCCGCTGTCACCGGATCGGTAGCAATAAAAAATGCACCTAACATGGATGCACCACTGACGATATGAAATAGAGCGGAAGGATGGATATCCGGATCTAATAAAAAAAATAAGCTTGATATGAAAAAAAGGCTCCCTAATAGCGCAAAAGGAATATGCCAAGTAATCACTCGTTTATAAATTAACCAACAACCCCCTAAAAAAAAGGCACCGCTTATCCATTCCCATCCTTTCGCACCGTAAACACCAAATAAAGGATTGTGCTTAATTTCTTCAATTGTATGAAATTGTATCAATCCCGTTTTCATCGCATCCAATGGCGTAGCACCACTAAACGCATCAAGCGTTAACCCCCCTACAGGTTGTCCAAGAAAAATAATGCTAAAACTATGGAATAAACCAGGATAATGACCACTTAGCGAAGCTTCAGCTGGCCATAAAGTCATTTCAATCGGAAAAGAAATTAATAGCATTGCATAAGCAGCCATAGCAGGATTGAATGGATTATATCCCAATCCACCATACAAATGCTTGGCAAAAATAATTCCAAATGCGGTCCCTAATACAGCTATCCACCAGGGTAATAACGGTGGTAATGCCAATGCGAGTAACCAAGCTGTCAGTAATGCACTATTATCACTCAAAAAAGGGTACAGAGGGCGCTTGCGTAGCATCAGCATGAGCGATTCACAAATTAATGCCGTCACACTGGTTAATAAAATATTGACTATAATACCCCAACCGAAAAAATACACATATACAACAATGCCAGGTATCAAAGCATATAGCACTTGTCGCATGATTTTTGACACGCTGTTACCCTGATGAGTAAAAGGCGCAGTTGATGTTTTAAATTGCATGGTGATTTCTAGTTTTTCACTGATCCATTAGAAATTAGTTGGTGCTTTATAAAATCCCAATAAGCTTTAAACAAAGGTGCAAATAAATAAAAATCTCGCCGCTTAATCAAAGCTAATGATTTGCCCACAAATCGTAACACCATCACCAGTGGCAGTAAATAGGGATAAAAATTAGCCGTATATTTGAGTGTACTTAAATTTTCATAATAATTTGCGCGTCGCAGTTTGTTCCGATCACCTTCTTGCACATTACCTACACTGGCACTACCTTTATGATAAACAAAGCTATTTTTGCACCAGCCTATATCATAACCTTGCCGCTTTAAACGTTGGGTATAGTCAAGCTCTTCATAAAATAAAAAATATTCTTCATTTAATAAACCGACTTTTTGTATAGCTGCTATGGGCAAAAACATAGCCGCTCCAAAAACATAATCAATCGTCTGGTTTTCATATTGTGTGATTTTATTAAGCTTTTTTCCCGCCAATACCGGTTTAAAAATCGTTAATAATGGCGAATAATGACACCCACCTGCACATTGTATGGTATCCCGTTGATCATAATCAATGATAGTACTGCCAATTAAAGCCAATCCAGGATGAGTAATGGCATATTCATATAAAATAGATAGAGCATAGGCATCGACTATTGTATCGTTATTGAGTAACCAAAGATATTCATACTTTTGAGTCGTGAGCGCATAGCGGATGCCCACATTATTCCCACCGGCAAAACCCAAATTGCTATCAGTTTGAATCAGAATAAAGGGAAATGGGGCAAGTTCATTTCCACCAGGTTCTTTTGCATAAAGGCATTTTTCTTTTTCTTGATAAAATAGGGCGATTTCTGAATAGTGTTGTCGCGCCCAATTTAAAATCTGAGGATATGAATCATCCGAGGATGCGTTATCACAAACAATGATAGATATATTTCCTGGATATATCAGGGCTTTTAATGATTCCAAACAAACAAGCGTATCTTGCCATCCTTGCCAGTTCAGTACAATAATGCCTATATTTTTCAAAATGAATACCTTTTTGCGGTGAAAATCTTATTCCATTAAGCATTTATCCATTATTATCAGTGTCGAATTTTATAACCTATATGCAGTAACCACAAACTAAATATCGTTACAATGACTACAAATAAACTGACAATAGCTAAACTGATGCCAATGTTAATCTCCGATAAACCAAAAAAACCATAGCGAAATCCATCTATCATATAAAAGAAAGGATTAAAGTAAGATGCTTGCTCCCAAAAATAAGGTAGGCTATCTATTCGATAAAATACGCCACTTAAAAAAGTAAGCGGCAAAATGGCAAAATTTTGAAAGGCTGAAATATGATCCCATTTATCCGCCCACAGAGCTGCAATTAAACCTAATGTTCCTAACACGGTACTTCCTAAAATAGCAAAAATAAATAATATCCATATATTATGAATGGGTAATACTGTAAACAACAATGTGGCTACCCATACTCCTAATCCCACTAATAAACCACGTAACACAGAAGCTCCGACATAAGCCAGGTAAAATTCCCAACTTGATAAAGGGGGAAGTAGAAAAAGGACGATACTACCGGTCATTTTCGACTGAAATAAACTTGATGCAGTATTAGCAAAGGCATTTTGAATAATGGACATCATGATTAAGCCAGGGACAAGAAAAGTAGTATAGTTAATATTCTCATAAACTTCAACACGTTCAGAAAGTATTGAAGAAAATACCAGTAAATATAATAATACTGTAATGACTGGCGTAATAATGGTTTGGCTGAAAACTTTCATGAAGCGCCAAACTTCTTTGCCAAATAAAGTGTATAAACCGTACCAATTCATATTTTTTCTCGTCAATTGGATGAATGGATGACCTGAAAGTTAATTAGTCTCCATAAAAATCATAATTAGAATCATAATTTACAAAATTTTAGAATTATATGGTAGGCTTGGAAAAGTAATAGGACAAGTGCTGAATTAGTCAAAAAAGCGGCTTTGTCGGCATGTAACAAACATTTGAAATCAGGAGAACCAAAGTGCGTTGTTATAAATATCAATGGAAAATGGGTTGAGTTTTAAAGTAAAAGTATCAACGTAGTATGTTTACTTGAATTCATAAAATGGTTTATTGGTTGGATGTATAGTTTGGTATATTATAAACAAATATTTTCTAAATAACACAATACCACATACGCTTGCTAGAATGGTGTTGAAAAAATGAAAAGACAGATAATAGAAAAGCTATATCAAACCTTTGCCCACTATCAATTATCTCATTCTATGCAGGTATGTTGTGAACAATGTTTTAACAGCTTACCTTATTCTGAAATGACATATGCAGTGTGACG
>QNES01000039.1 GCA_003645255.1 Gammaproteobacteria bacterium | reverse complement strand
TTTCGTAACCGTACAACTAAAAATTGGGTTGATGAAGTTATTTTTCAAGTGGCGGGATTATGGAATTTAAAAATACGTTGTTAATCAATACTTTATAAGCTATTATTTCGGGACAAGTCTAATCTATTCATTTGGGCAAAGATTCGCCCTTGCAACAACATATTAGTGTCACTAAAGAGATTACTTTGTCTTATAAGCAATCGTTTTTTTCGTTTGAATTTGCCGCCTTAAATTTTTGACAAGCAAGCAAAAATCAATATGCCTATCAATTAGAAGCTTTTGATGAAAATTGGAATCAGATAGGTACTCGTCGCCAAAATGTTTGGAATGAAACAGGTGCAACCCTTAAAATCACTATTTTGCCACCGCCTTGGAAAACTTGGTGGGCTTATACTTTATATGTTCTTATCATTTTGACACTGATAGTCAGTTATGTTCGGCGCCAAAAACAAAAATTACTTGAAAAGCAGCAAGAGTTAGAACGTGAAAAAGCGATAGCGGTTCAGTTAAAAGAAGCTGATAGAGTCAAAGATGAATTTTTAGCGAACACCTCTCACGAATTACGCACCCCCTCAATGGTATTATTGGCATTGCAGAGTCTTTGATTGACGGTGCGATGGGAGCATTAAGTCAACTTGACATCGGTTCACAGTTTACTTTTACATTGCCCATTTCCAAGACTAAGGCTAAGGTAAACAGTCAAACCGTGTCTCAGTTATCAACTATCCGTTATCCGTTACCAGAGACAGGGTTATTTATTGTCAAAAAATTAGTTGATATTATGAATAGCAAAGTGTGGTGCGAAACTGAATTAGGGCAAGGTGCGACTTTTATTGTGGAATTTCCTGTTGCGGATTATACGACTAACCGGTAAGTTTTGGACTTTTTTTGGCATTCTTTATATCCCAATTAACAAATTAGTGCTTCCACGTATTCATTGGCTATAGAGCGAACATAAGTGTTCGCCCTAGCTTAACTTCTACCGATACAACCACACTCGCATCAAAGAAATCAGTTTTTCGGTGTCCACCGGTTTGGCTAAATAATCACTGGCTCCAGCTTCAAGGCACTTAGTTTTGTCACCTTTCATCGCTTTAGCAGTCAGGGCGATAATGGGCAATTTTTGATATCGAGGTTGTTTTTTAATTTCTTTAATAGCTTCATAGCCATCCATTTCCGGCATCATAATATCCATTAAAATAATGGCTACATCTTTATGTTGTTCTAACTTTTGGAGAGCCTCGGTGCCAGTTTCAGCGACAGTGACGACCATTTCTTTTCCTTCAAGTACCGTTGTTAAGGCGAAGCTATTACGCATGTCATCATCAACAATCAGCACTTTTTTATGGGCGAGAATGGCTTCTTTATCATGCACCATTTTGAGCATTTGTTGTTTTTCACTGGGTAGGCGAGTTTCTATTTGATGGAGAAACAATGTGGCTTCATCTAATAAACGTTCCGGCGATTGCACTGTTTTGACAGTGAGGTTGTCGGCGCATTGTTGCAATAGCATTTTTTCTTCTGGGGTGAGTTCTCTATTGGCATAGATAATGATTGGAATTTGCGAAAAATCATTTTCTGCTTGCAATTGTTCAAGGACTTTAAGTCCAGGTTTTTGTCCAATTCCTACATCAATAATTATGCAATCAAACGGCGTTGTTTGTAACTCTTGAATGAAACGGCTTATGGTGGATACGATTGTGGTTTGGATATCCACATTGTCAACGAGTTGCAGAATTTCTTGTTGACGTTGTTCATTATCGACTAACACCAGCAGATTTTTTACCGTTTTGGCGATAAACCCTTCTATCTTTTTGAAGGCTTCGCTAAGTTCAGTCATATTAACGGGTTTTAGCAAATAACCAATCGCCCCCATTGTTTTCGCGGGTTTTTCCTGATCGGATGCAGATATAAAATGTACGGGAATATGCCGCGTGTTAGGGTTGTCTTTCAGCCTTTCCATAACTGCCCAGCCATCTATTTTTGGTAAACCGATGTCGAGAATAATGGCACTGGGACGATATTCTTCAGCTAGTTGTAAACCGGTTTGACCATCTTCGGCAATTATGCACTTAAAACCTTTTTCCTGTGCCAGTTTCAGCAAGATTTCTGAGAATTTGCTGTCATCTTCAATGATTAATAGTGATTTTTCATCAGTGCTTAGATTCTTTCGATCATCCAGAATATTATTAGTTACCGGCTTGACTTCCTTAACTTCGGTCATTTTAGAATTTGACGTTTCAGTCGATGGTTCAACATGGCTAGTTTGAGGTAATGATGTTTTAACGAGTAAATTTGCAGGTAAATAGAGTGTAAATGTACTACCCTTGCCTTCTTCACTTGATAGTTTTAGTTCACCTCCTAATAATCTGGCTAATTGACGAGAGATAGATAAACCGAGCCCGGTGCCACCGTAGCGACGGCTAGTTGTGCCATCAACTTGTTGAAAGGCTTCAAATATGACCATTTGCTTATCTTGCGGGATTCCAATGCCTGTGTCGCTGATACTGATTGCAATCGTTTGGTCCGGCGCAAGTTTCATATAAGTTACATCATCCTTGTTATCAGGATATTGTAAAGTCAAGCGAACTTCTCCCACTGTGGTAAATTTTAGGGCATTGGATAACAGGTTATTGATGATTTGCTTTAAGCGTTGCCCATCTGTATTGATAACCTTGGGTAAGTCATCAGCAATCGTAATTTGGAAATCCAGTTCTTTGTCTTGTGCAATATGGCGAAATTTTTGATCGATGGTGGCGACTAAGTCACCTAATGCGACTTCTTCAGTATGAACTTCAATTTTGCCTGCTTCAACTTTGGATAAATCCAAAATTTCATTGATGAGTGTTAGTAAGTCGGAACCGGCACTATTAATAGTCTTTGCATATTCCACTTGTTTATCGTTCAAGTTGCCTGTTTTATTCTCAACTAACAGTTGGGCGAGAATAAGCAAACTATTTAAGGGAGTACGAAGTTCATGCGACATATTGGCTAGAAATTCTGATTTGTATTTACTTGCCAATTCCAATTCTTGCGCTTTCATCTCAATAGCCGTTTTAGCCTTTGCCATTTCAGCTTGGTTTTTTTCTAAGGCTTGGTTTTTGTCACGGATATCTTGTTTTTGTCGCTCCAAATCTCCAGTACGTATTTCAAGTTCATTGTTGGTGCTACGCAATTCTTCCTGTTGAGTTTGTAACTCTTCTGCTTGGTTTTGCAATTCTTCTGCTTGGGTTTGGCTCTGTTGTAACAGAGTTTGCATACGGGAACGTGATTCGGCAGTATTAACCGCGATCCCAATATTTGGCATGATTTGAGTTAGAAATTCGCGTTGGGTATCAGTAATCGTTTTGAAAGAGGCTAGTTCAATCACTCCTTTTAAAGTATTTTCATACATAAATGGTTGAACGATAACGGTATTAGGTAATGCTTGCCCCAATCCGGAATGAATTTTAACATAATAATCGGCTGGCACTTTGGTGATAAGTAGTTCTTTCTGTTCCAAAGCGGCTTGCCCAACAAGTCCGTCGCCCACCAAAAATTCATTATTTATGCCCTTGCGATGGGTATAGGCATAACTGGCTGCCAATTTTAGGCGATCTTTTCCTTTATCAGTGGCTTTTTCGAGACGGTATAACATACCCACTGGCATTTCTAAATAAGTCGCCAGAAAAGTAATAATTTTCTTAGCTAACTGTGTCATATCCTGCTCGCCACTCATCCTGTTATTTAATTGCGTTTGCCCTGTTTTTAACCAATCTTGAACTTGATTTTGAGTGGTGATTTCCAGCCATTTTGCGGAGGCTGTTTCCAAGCTTTCTTTGATGGGTAGAAAATCGCCACGGTATTCGGCTTTAGTAATAACTTGTTGTTTTCCTTCTACTAACCCTTGTGAAATTTGGACGATATCTTTAACGACTAATTGTAGATTAGACAAGCCCATTTCTAAAGCATTTTTGATTTTGGCAAAATCGCCTTGATAGGTAGCCTTAGGCATAATGCTTAGATTACCTTTTGCTAATCCTTCTGATACTTGCACAATATCAGAAATCAGGTTTTTAAAAGAATTGGTAACAGTGTAAAATGACTTGTTTAGTTCACCCATTTCATCTTTGTAAGCAATGACTTGAGCTAAATTTGCTTGGTTAATGTTAGCTAACGTTATATCACCAGCTACCATTTGTTTAGCAAAAAAATTAATGATATGCACTGCTTTAACAATGTTGAATGTCACTAATAAAAATCCGAGCAAAGCAGTCAAAACCAACATAATTACTAGAGCAATGCTGGTAGTAGTCATGACCTTGTTGCGAGTGGTTTGGGCATTTTCATACATACTGTTCGCTTTATTGGCAGCATAATTAGTTAACGCTTCCATCTGATGGTTAAGCAAAGCAACATGTTCAGCCCCTTTACCTTTGGTAATAGCGGAAGCTTTGTCTCTTTGCTTTGTTTCCATCAAAGCGATGACTTCATTACGAATGGGTGCCCAATCCTGAAAAATTTGGATAGTCTCTTTGATTAAAATGGCACCTTCTTGACCCAAAATCCACTTTTGTACAATAGAAAATTGTTTCAAGACTTCTTGCTCGTATTGCTGGACGAGAATATGCGCCGCTTCTATGTCTTTTACATTGTTGGCAAGGGCCACATCCTTCATACTGCGGTGCATTTTGATAATCCCAGAGTTAGCAGTTAGTACTGCCCTAGTCACTTGTAGAGGATGATTGAACAGTTTAGTTGTTAAACCAGCCAAAACGTTCATTTGGATAAGACCATAAATGTTGACAGCACTGCTCAACAAAAGGATTAAGCCAAAAGCTAATAGTAATTTGGTACGAATAGTGATTTTCATATTAATTGGTTATAGTTAGGAACGTGCATGAAATCAATTTGGCAACTAAACCTGTCAGGTTGAGTCAAAATATCAGAACCAGAAGAAAAATACTTATGATTTTTGCAAAAGTGCCTGCATCTTAGTACGAGATTCAGCAGTATTAACCGCTATCCCAATATTAGGTATTATCTGCTCCAGTAACTCCAATTGAACTTTCGTTATTTCTTGGAAGGAGCCGATTTCAATAACACCTTTCACTGTGTTTTCATACAAAAATGGTATCACGATGAGTTGCTGTGGTGCCGCTTCTCCAAGTCCGGATTGAATATTTATGTAGTCATCCGGGATGTCGGTGACGATAATCCGTTCTTTTTCTAAAGCGGCTTGTCCAACCAAGCCTTCACCCATTTTAAATTCATTAGCTGTGCCTTTGCGTTGGGTATAAGCATAACTGGCTAACAATTTTATCCTGGTTTCGTTATTGACATTTTCCAGAATATAAAATACCCCCACTGGCATTTCTAAATAAGTGGTTAGAAAAGTAATGATATTTTTTGCCAAAGTCATGACATCTTGTTCACCAGTGATTTGTTCATTTAACTGGGTTTGACCGGATTTTAACCAGTTTTGGATAGCATTTTGGGCAGTCGCATCTGCCAGTTTAGTCGCTGCCATTTCTAGGGCATTTTTGATTTGAGTAAAATCGCCTTGGTATTCTGCTTTAGCTATCACATTTTTTCCGCCTTCGGCTAATCCTTGGGAAACTTGCACAATATCTTCAACAACGAGTAGGAGATTAGATGAAGCACTTTCTAAACTCTCTTTGATCTGGACAAAATCACCTTTATATTGGGCTTGGGGGACAACTCGCAAATCACCTTTTTTTAGTCCTTGCGATACCAAGACAATATCATTAATCATGGCTCTAAAATAGGCAGCTAGGGCATCATAAGCTCGCCCAATATCACCCATTTCATCACGCCTCGTTTTAATTTGATCAAATTCATGACGATTTTGCTGATCAACGACTTGCTGCACATTTCCAGCCGCCATATTATTAGCCATAACAATTATTTTTTGTAATGGGCGAGTAACGCTACGAGAAATAGATATAGCCAGTAAGAAACCAATAACTATAGTACCTATAGTTAACCATAGCGTTAAAGTATTCACAAACTTAACATTACGTTTAGCATCATTGGAACGCTCAATATTTAATTGCATTTCAGTCTGAATAAAATTATTAAATTGAATACGCATTGCATCCAAAATATCTTTCCCAGTTCCAGCCTGAATCATGGTGATTATATCATTCATAGATACACTAGCATTCATTTCGCGTCTGGCTGCTATTTCTGGTTTTGCAGCTTGTTTGATCCATTGTTTGGAAAGGGATTTAACTTGTTCTAATAATGCTAAGTCATCGGCATCAGTTAAGCGAGAACGTAAAGCAGCAATATTAATTTCTAACTGTTTGTAACCTGCATGATAAGGTTCAAGAAAATTATTTGCACCAGTAATAATAAAGCCGCGTTCACCAGTCTCTTGATCAACCATATTTTTTGCCATTTTAATAGTTAGAATAACGCCTTCTAAATCATTTTTTGCCCTTAAATTTGTTTCCAATTGTGCTAATACATCGCGCAAATCATCTAAGATATTTTTACCTACCCCAGCTTTTAAAACTTCTTGCAAATGTTCAGCACTAAACTTTGCTTTATTTAGTTCACGTCGTTTAGCAATTGCTGGTTCGCCAACTTGTTTAAGCCATTCATCACGTAATTGCTCAATTTTTTCCAACAGTGCCACTTGTGATGGGTTATCACTAATAAGTTGTTTTTCTATTGTCAGTAAGGAATCGAATTCTTTGATACCAGCATAAAATGGTTCTAGAAATTCATCTTTGCCAGTGAACAAAAAACCACGTTCACCGGTTTCCATATCCACAACCAGTTTGGCTAATTTATGAGCATTAGATAATACTGGCTGATCATGTTCGACTAAAAAAATCAATTCATTTTTTAAATTGTCTAAACTAAATGACAATGTTATTCCCATACCAGTCATCAATATTAAGATGATAACGAAACCAAGAATAATCTTGGTGCCTACTTTGAGATTGTAAAAATTCATGTTTAAATTTGCTCCTTGGGTAAAATATAGTACGAGTAAGGGTGTTTAATGATATTAATTTAGCCAATATCAAAAGAACAGGAAACGACAAGGATTGTATATAATAAAGAATTTATAAACGGGTTAGCGTATGAATTTATATTAAACACTCACATTTTTGAGTTTTCCGTATTGATTAAATTCTTTTCTTGTAATCCTTTATTATATAGAATCCTTTTAAAAGGGCACAAATACCCATTAAGTTTATTTGATGATTTGTTTGATAATTGATAACTGATAACCAATAATGATTAAAATATTAATTGTAGATGATAGTGAAAATAATCTTTTTACCTTGCGTACTTTGATTGAAGAGTATATTAATGCTCATATTTTATCGGCGCAATCAGGATATGCAGCCCTAAAAATTTTAGTAGAAAGCGCGGTTGATTTGATTATTCTTGATGTACAAATGCCGGATATGGATGGATTTGAAACGGCTCGACTGATTCAATCGCGTCCAAAATCACAACATGTTCCAATCGTATTTCTTACCGCTGCTTATAAAGCTGAAGAATTTCAGCAAAAGGGCTTTGAAATGGGTGCGGTTGACTATCTCACTAAGCCAATTGATGCGCCACAGTTAATTAATAGAATAAAATCTTATGTGCGTTTTATTGAACAGGATCGTAAACATAAACAAGGGTTGGAAAGCAAAGTTGCAGAGCGTACTGCCGAACTCTTAAAGGCTCGTGACGAATTAGAAGAACACTCTATTGCCCTGTTAGAAGCTAAAAACAAAGCTGAAGAAGCTAACCTTTATAAAAGTCAGTTTTTAGCCAACATGAGTCATGAACTGCGTACTCCACTCAATGCCATCATTGGTTATAGTGAAATATTACAAGAAGATGCCCAGGAGCTTGGCGAGGAAGAACGTGTTAGCGATTTGCAAAAAATTCAGGTGGCTGGTAAGTATTTATTGGGGCTTGTCAATGATGTACTTAATATTTCTAAAATTGAGGCTGGCAAAATGGACTTGTGTCTTGAAACTTTCAAACTGTCTACGGTTGTCAATGAGGTTATATCCACGGTTAAACCTTTGATTAAAAACAAAGGTAATATTTTAGAAACCGTTATCGATGATAATTTGGGTGAAATGCATACCGATATCACTAAATTGCATCAGCTCCTATTAAATTTACTCAGCAACGCTGCTAAATTTACTGAAAAAGGGACTATTCGGCTTGATGTTAAGCATGATGGCGAGTGGATAAATTTTTGTGTGACTGATAATGGCATTGGTATGACTCGCGAACAACAGCAGAAATTATTTAAACCCTTTATGCAAGCGGATTCTTCCACTACTCGCCGCTATGGTGGTACCGGTTTAGGATTAGCTATTACGAAACATTACGCGCAAATGATGGGTGGCACGGTTTTGGTGGAGAGTGAATTTGGATATGGCAGTACATTTATGTTGTCTTTACCAATACAAACCCAAATAACCCAATCAGAGAATGAATCAAAAACGACCGATTTGTTAGAGGGAGATGGGATTATCCTTGTCATTGATGACGATGTGGCTATTTGTGAATTACTCCAAGAGGATTTAAGCAAACTTGGTTATGCTGTCGCCATCGCAACGAATGGTTCTCAGGGTATAGAATTAGCCAATAAACTTTGCCCTGATGCGATTCTTATTGGAGTTAAGGCATACGAAGAAACAAAAGAATGCAAGAGGTTATCATCTATAAAAAAAGAGACTTTTTTGGCGCATATTCCAGTTATTATGGTTGCGATGGATAAGAATAAACACAAAGGATATGCTATGGATACTATAGATTGCCTCGACAAAACCATGATACATAGTCAATTACCCCTTATTCTTGAAAGACACCGTATTGGCGATCATTCTTCCAATTTAATTACGATTATTGATGATGACAAAATAATGCGCAAAACGATGACTATTATCCTTGAAAAGCAGGGGTTGTCAGTTTGCCAAGCTGAAAATGGACAAGTTGCTTTAGAACATCTTGAGCATAAAAAAACCGCTTTAATTTTATTGGATTTGATGATGCCGGTAATGGATGGATTTGAATTTCTTGAACATTTACGAAATAATGAAAAATGGCATTCAATACCGGTTGTTATATTAACCTCAAAGGTTCTCACTGCTAAAGAGCAGGCGTATTTGAATAGACATGTAGAAACGATTTTTCAAAAAAATGCTTATGATAGGGATGATCTCATTTTGCATATTCACAAACTTGTTAGTCATAGTTGATGGTTACGTTAAATTAAACCTGCCAGGTTTTTAAAACCTGGCAGGTTTGGACATTTAAGATTTTGGTATTATAAAAATTATTAAAATCAACAAGTTAAATAAAAATATCCTGTTATTCATCTAAAAACTCAGACAATACATAATGTTTAATTTTGTTGCGTAAAGTCAGGCGAGTAATACCTAATTGTTTGGCTGTTCGTGTCTTATGACCATGATTGGCAGCCAATACACGTCGTATATGACATTTTTCCATTTCCGCAAGACTGAGAGCTTCAAGATGCCTGGTATTCGATTCGACTATGGGCTGTGGAATAGCGGGAGCAATAATTTCTTTGGGTAAGCAGGCGGGTATAACAAGTGTACCGCCCGATAAAATCAGGGCGCGTTCCATTACATTGCGTAATTCTCGCACATTGCCTGGCCAATGATAGGCTCCAAGTAGTTTATTTACGCTGGGATCCATTTGTGCATGGTGTATACCCATTGTCGTAGCAGCCTGTTCCAAAAAATGGTGTGCGAGTGCGAGTATATCAGAATCACGAGAGCGCAAACTCGGAACATCAATACTTGCTACATTTAAGCGATAATACAAATCTTTGCGAAATGCGCCGTTTCCTACCATGGCTTCTAAATCACGATGAGTGGCAGCCACAAAGCGCACATCAACGCGCACTTCTTGTTCACCACCTACTCTTCTAAATGTTTGGGTTTCAATAACCCGTAGCAATTTCGGTTGTAGTGATAAGACAAGATCACCGATTTCGTCCAAAAATAAGGTTCCCCTATCTGCCAATTCTAAAAGCCCCCGCTTGCAGCTCTTAGCATCGGTAAAAGCCCCTTTTTCATGACCGAACATTTCTGATTCCAATAAACCTTCAGAAATAGCCGAACAATTGAGTGTTACCCAGGGTCCTGATGCTCGCTTACTTAAATTGTGGACTGATTGAGCTACTCGTTCCTTACCCGTTCCACTTTCTCCCCGTATCAGGACAGGCACCCGTCCCGCTACTGCTACTTTATGAATAATGTCAAGCATTTCTAAAAAAGCAGGACTTTTACCAATCATGCCTTTAATGGAAGCGGGTTGCGCCGCGCTGATACGTAGTCTTTCTACTTCAGTACGTAGATGTTGGGTTTCCAATGAGCGCCGTATCAGTTCTTTCATCTCATCTAATTCAAAAGGCTTATTAATATAATCATAAGCCCCGGCTTTTAATGCGGAAACCGCCGTTCTAACTTCAGGATAAGCGGTCATAACGACTACCAATGCATAAGAATCTAATTTACGCATTTCTTCCATCACGTCTAAGCCATGCATATCAGGCAGTCTTAAATCCAGTAGAATGAGATTATAGTTGTGCTTTTTAATCAATTGGAGTGCGCGAGTTCCTGAAGCAGCTTGATGTACGTTATAGTGCTGTTTTTCTAGAACTTCCTGCAGCGTTTCACGAATAGTTGTGTCGTCTTCAATAATTAATATTTTCTCATTCATATACTGCTAACGGTTGAATTTTATTTCTTTCAGTTCTTAGAAACGAAGTAAAAAGGTTTTACTCGCTCAGAGTATAATTCATTCTCTGCCGCATTGCCTCATATAAACAAATTCCCGTTGCCACTGACACATTAAGATTTTCTACCTTACCTAACATAGGAAGACGTACCAAGACATCACAAATTTCTTGCGTTAAGCGGCGTAATCCCATGCCTTCCGAGCCGACAATTATTGCCAATGGACCCGTTAATTTAGTTTCAAATATAGTGGTTTGAGTTTGTTCGGTTGCACCGATTAACCAAATACCTTGCTTTTTTAGCCAGCGTAAAGTGTTTGCAAGATTGGTCACTTCAATTAAAGGGATAGTATCGGCTGCACCGCAGGCGACAGAACGTACTATCGCCGTTAATTTACAAGCTTGGTTTTTAGGAATAATGACCGCGTTAATACCCGCGGCATCAGCTGTCCGCAAACAAGCGCCCAAATTATGGGGGTCTTGTATTTCATCTAGTATCAATAAAAAGGGTTGTTCCGTTAATGAAGCCAGAATATCTTTTAGCGTCGTTTTAGTTTTAACCAGATGTGCTTTACAAAGAACAACAACCCCTTGATGGTGTCCGTTTTCAGTTATTTTATCCAAAGTTTTTTTCTGTACCGATTGAATAGCAATACCTTGTTGTTTAGCCTGTTTCAGCAAAGTTTGTATTTTAACATCTTGACGTTTTTGCTGTACCCATAATTCTAGCACATGATGAGAGGAGTCACTTTTCAATTTCTGTTGTACGGCATGAAAGCCAAAAATGTGTTCATGTTTTTTGCTCAATATTGACACCTTTCTAAATATGGATGTTCTGGTAAATATCCTGTACAAAATCCGACAATAACAATTGTTCCAGATTACCTTAAATTTCTATTTTGTTCGGGAATTTCGGCACCAAGTTTGATTTTTTTATTTGTCCATCGGGGTTATAGAAACTCATTTTACCTTTTTGGCTACAAATCCAAACTTCTTTTGCCTTTTGTTCAAAGTAAAGTTTGCATTTTTCTATCATCTCGTTTTCAGTATTACTGCTAGATAACACTTCAATACAGATTTCCGGTGCAATAGAACACTCTGTTTCATTTTTAATAATAGAAAAACGTTCCTTGGATACCCAACCCACATCAGCAACTTTAGTACCGTCGCGTGTCCAGATAGCACATTCTGGTAGTGTTTTGCCCTGTTTCAAAAAAACGCGTAAAAAATATTCGATTTCACCTTGGTAAGCAGAATGATATACTTTGGCTGGTGACATGATAATTTGTCCTTTTTTATTCAGTTCAATTTTAAAAGGTAAGTTTTGCAAACTAGCATGTTCACAGACTTCTTGCCAATTCATAAATGTCTCCTGATGATAAGTGTTGGTTTAACGTCTTTAGAGGATGAAGTTTTATCTCACGACTAAATTTTCTACCTCTGTCGTTTTATCAGGATAATTCAACTTTAGCACCTTTAATGTACTATTTGATAAATCATTTAGGTTCATAATCTTATAGGCTTTTGCTAAAATCACTAAAGCTTCACGTACAGCTGGAGTGCGTTGATAGGATTCTATTACCGTTTTAGCACGGTTTGCGGCTGCCACAAAAGCTCCCCGCTTCATATAAAATTTGGCAACGTGTAATTCATACTCTGCAAGCATATTACGTAGATAAATCATGCGTTGTCTGGCATCTTTGCTGTATTGACTATTAGGAAACAGGGCAACTAATTCAGAAAAATCCATATAGGATTGCATAGCAGCGTTTTGATCACGTTGCGAACGATCCAGTGATAATAAGCGAGCTAACATTCCCTGATTCAGTTCAAAATGGACTAAGCCCTTGAGGTAATAAGCATAATCTACATGGGCATGGCGTGGATATAATTTGATAAAACGATTAGCTGCTAGTATGGCTGATTCGGGTTCTTCAAACTTATAATAGGCATAAATGACATCAAGTTGTGCTTGTTGAGCATATTTGCCAAAGGGGTGACGTGCTTCTAGCAATTCATAATATTTGATAGCTGTCTCATAATCGCCAACTTTAACGGCATCTTTTGCTTCAGAATAAAAACGTTCTGGTGACCAATTTGCCTCTTTTGGATCGGTCAACGTACTGCATCCTGATAAATTCAGTAAGAGGTATAAAGTGATAATAGGTATAATGAGTTTCATATTCGTTATTCGTTTTTTGGGAAAGGCTCAATGGCTATAGATGTTCAGTTACCACCGGTGGAACCGGTGGCTATAGATGTTCAGATAAATATTTTGGCTTTAAGACCTGCCAGGTTTTGAAAACCTGGCAGGTCTGATAACTTTTATTTTCCTGAAAAACTATATTCATATTCAACCTTTCAGTTCGGAATAAATGGCAACATAATGATTCGTTTTATTATCTTCATCTTGCACCATATTCAGTGACATCCAAGCGGAATAAATTTCGCCATTTTTATAACGGTTATGAATTTCACCATTCCAATATCCCGTTTCAAGTACCGTTTTCCACATTGTTTTATAAAATGCTTGATCATGCCGCCCAGATTTCAAAAAGCGAGGATTTTTATTAAAAACTTCTTCATAACTATAACCGGTAGTTAGCAAAAATGCTTGATTAATATCAATAATATTTCCTTCTGCATTGGTAATAATAACACTGTTTGTGGTGGTTTCAAACACTTTAACAGCAATGCGCAGTGAAGTTTGATCGCGTTTATGTTGGGTAATATCTTCAATCATATAAACAAAAAACGGTAGTGTACTATTCGTTTTTCTAACCAGTGAGATGGTTAAACGCGCCCATGATATTGGAGCGTTTTTTTTGCGGAAAAAGTATTTTTCTATTTGATAATAATGACGTGTGCCATCCAAAAGCTCTTGGTAAAATTTCTTCGTTAAGTCAATTGGATGAAAAAATTGATTAAATAATTTGCCCTGTAAATTAACCTCATCAAGTCCTAGCATTTTTTGCGTCGCTGGGTTACTATCAATTAATTGTCCATCCATATTAACTAAAGCAATCCCTATCGCGGCTTGCTCAAAAATACCTAGGAAACGGGCTTCGCTTTTTCTCAAGGCAGCTTGGGTGCTCCGCGTTTCTAAAATGACTGCCAAACGATGGTGTAATACTGCCCAATGTATCGGTTTAGTAATATATTCTACAGCCCCTGCTTCAAAAGCTTTATTAACTGATTGCTCATCATCTAATGATGTAACCATAATAATGGGAACACTTGATAATTTATTCAGTTCAGCACAAGCTTTAAAGCCATCCATGACCGGCATGACGGCATCCATTAAGATTAAATTGGGATGACAGCGTTGAAATTCTTCCAAGGCATTCGCACCATTGATTGCCGTCGTTACACGATATCCTTGTTTTTTGATAAGCTTTTCCAACATACCACGCACAAAAATATCATCATCGACGATTAGTATTAAGGGGGGTTGTTGGTTTTCAATCAACATTTTTAGCTTGCTCCAAAGCTTACTTGATAATTATTATTTGCTTTTTTTTATGATTTTTGGGGATAAGTGATAGTATTATTGATAGTACGAAGATGAATGTCAATTATATTAATGATTTTTTTCAATGAAGTTTCAAAGTGCTGTTAGCCTTGGAAATTTTTTGAAGGGAATAATGGCAGATTGGCTGGCAAAAAGGGGAAATGATGAAATGAAATAAGCAGCTTAGGAATGAAGCTGGAAAAAAATATGGTGGGTCGTGTGCGAATTGAACGCACGACAAACGGATTAAAAGTCCGGTGCTCTACCAACTGAGCTAACGACCCTGTTCAATGAATAACAATTTAAGAACACATTGTAAATGATTTGAAAAAAAAAAGCAAGCTTTTTTTGTCATTTTTTAAAAATAAAAGGCGTTTTTAATGCTAACTCTTTGATTTGTAAGTAAATTAAATTTAAATTTATTTTATTTTGTATTTTATGGCTATTAGTAATTCAATTACCAATTACAATTAAGAATTAATAATCGAATTAAGTTTTTCGTTTCACATAAGGTTCGCCAGTTCAATGCGCCTCTTCCCAATTTTCGCCAATGCCAATATTCACAGGAACATGAATAGGCAAAGCCGCTTCTTTCATAGCTTCACTCACTATGGTACTGACTTGATCCAAAATAGATTCATGGGTTTGCAATACCAATTCATCGTGAACCTGCAAAATAAGTAACACGTCTAAATCACTCTTTTGTATCCAGTCATCTATAGACAATAAACTCTTTTTTAGGATGTCAGCACAGGTGCCTTGGAGGGGCATATTAATAGCGGTGCGTTCAGCATGTTGCCGCCGTTGGTGATTGCGGGAATTGATTTCTGGAATATATAAACGTCGCCCCAGTAGGGTTTCTACATAGCCCTGTTCTTTTGCTAAAGCGCGTGTTTCTTCCATATAGCTTTTAACCCCTGGATAACGGGCAAAGTAGCTATCAATATAAGTTTGCGCCTTGCGCCGCTCAATGCCTAACTGTTTTGCTAAACCAAAGGCTTGCATACCATAAATCAGTCCAAAATTGACGGCTTTTGCATTGCGGCGTTGTTCTGATGTGACTTCATTAATAGGAACTTCAAAAACTTCAGCGGCAGTTGCTCGGTGAATATCTTGCCCGGTAGCAAAGGCACTGAGTAATTTTTCATCTTGAGAAAAATGCGCCATGATGCGAAGTTCAATTTGCGAATAATCAGCGGATAATAAACGATAGCCTTTAGGCGCAATAAAGGTTTGGCGAATACGTCGCCCTTCTTTGGTGCGAATGGGAATATTTTGGAGATTAGGCTCACTTGAGGATAATCGCCCGGTTGCTGCTACTGCTTGTTGATAGGAAGTATGCACCCGCCCGGTTTTAGGATGAATTTGTTGTGGCAGGGCATCGGTGTAGGTGGATTTTAATTTGCTGAGGCTGCGATATTCTAAAATCAATTTAGGTAGTGGATAATTATCCGCTAATTCTTCTAAAACTTCAACTGCTGTGGAAGGTTCTTTTTTAGGGGTTTTCTTCAAAACAGGCAATTGTAACTTTTCAAATAAAATATTTTGTAACTGTTTCGGTGAATTTAAATTAAATTCACAACCTGCCAGGGTATAAGCTTCTTGCTCAAGAACTTGTAAGCGTTTTGCTAATTCTGCACTATGCTGATGAAGTTGCATCGCATCTATTTTGACTCCGTTGCGTTCCATACGCATTAATACGGGAAGCAATGGCATTTCCATCTCGGTAAAAATTTGGCTCAGTTTGGGGATATTTTGTAATTGCGCCCATAATTTTTGATGCAGTTGCAAAGTGATGTCTGCATCTTCTGCTGCATAAGGTGCCGCATATTCTACCTGAATTTGATTAAATGGCAATTGTTTTTTGCCCTTACCAGCAATGTCTTCAAACTTAACGGTTTGTATTTTAAGATATTTTAAGGCAAGCGCATCCAAATTATGTCGAGTTGCGGTACTATCTTT
This sequence comes from Gammaproteobacteria bacterium, assembly GCA_003645255.1. GTDB lineage: Bacteria > Pseudomonadota > Gammaproteobacteria > Beggiatoales > Beggiatoaceae > QNES01. The sequence goes on along the minus strand of QNES01000039.1, from coordinate 11,230 downwards.
AATATAAGATTCCAACATCGTATCAAAGGCAATGCCCTGTAAATGAATACCATGATTAGCCAATATATGGGCATCAAATTTCAGATTTTGCCCCACTTTCAATTTAGCCGGATTTTCTAATAACGGTTTCAGGGCTGCTAACACTTTATCAAAGGGCAATTGTTGGGGCGCACCTAAATAATCATGCACCAAAGGAACATAAGCAGCATCTCCCGCTTGCACCGCAAATGATACCCCAACAATATTTGCGCCTAAATAATCTAAACCTGTCGTTTCAGTATCAAACGCAAACAAGGTTGCTTCATGAAGACGAACTAACCAGTCGTCAAAATCAGCTTGGGTAAGGATAGTGTGATATTGTCGTTTAGAGGTTTTTGCCTTGACAGACTTTTCACGAAGTGCCAGGGGAGAAATTTGCTCCAGTTCTTTTAACCATGTGTTAAATTCCAATTGAGCATAGAGTTGATATAATTTCTTAAAATCTGGTGGATTTAACTGTGGCAAATCTTGCGATAGAGCAACATCACATTTGATAGTCAATAACTTTCGAGTTAAGGGAAAATAAGCTAAGGCATCTCGTAAATTTTCACCGACTTTACCTTTCATCTGAGAAGCATTTTTGATGATCATATCCAAACTGCCATAATCTTTTAGCCATTTAACCGCCGTTTTGGGACCTACCTTTTTAACCCCTGGCACGTTATCGACACTATCCCCAACTAAACTCAGATAATCTATGATTAATTTGGGCGGTATCCCAAACTTATCTAGCACCCCTTGCTCATCCAAACGGATATTTTTATCAATCAGCGTCACAGAAGCACAAACTAATTGAGCAAAATCTTTATCACCGCTAAAAATAAAGCTTTGCATTCCTGCGGCTTCTGCTTGTTTGGTTAAAGTGCCTATCACATCATCTGCTTCGACACCGTTTTCTATCAACAAAGGAAACCCCAAGCTCTGGAGCACTTCATGCACGAGCGGAATTTGTGCCACTAACTCCGCCGGCATGGGGGGGCGATTCGCTTTATAGTCGGGATATAATGTATGACGAAAATTTTTGCCTTTCGCATCAAACATCACGGCAGCATAAACGGGCTGGTAATCGTGCAAGATATTTTTCAGCATTTTGGTGATGCCATAAACGGCGCCGGTGGGCACCCCTTCAGCATTGTAGAGAGACGGTAATGCATGAAATGCACGATAGAGAAAATAAGAACCGTCAACTAGGATTAAGGTGTTTTTATTCATTATTTTTTAGTGTATACTATAGTTATGTAGGTGGGCAACAAAAAGACGTTGCCAAAGTTTTTGCTTGGAATTAGGTACGATTGAGAGACAAAGTATTCCGCCCTTCTGATTATTACCAAACTTGAAAAGCGTGTAATCCAGTTTACCCTTGTCAAGAACTTCAATTGTCAAGCTCTTCAATATATGTAGGGTGGGCAAGGGGTTTTTTTGCCCACCTACATAACTCATCATACTATCGTATTAATGAATCATCCTAGAACCACCATAATAATCCAAATCTTCTTCTATTTCTTCATGCAACTTTTCTTGAAAACATTTTTTACACATAAATTCTATAGAAAAATTTAAGTGAGCATGGGGATAACTTTCAAGAATAGCGTTGACACAGTCGTTTCTTTCTTCAGAATCAACCACAACTTGATTCACATTATCCTCATTACCATCAATCAGGAAAGAAACGATACAAACAAAACTTTCGCCATGTTCTTCCTCAGTTTGGATATTACCTATGAAAGGCATGTCAGGCACAGTTTCATCCAATTGCTCTATTTGTTCAGCTTGCTCCGTTTGTTTTAGTTGCTGATTTTCTCTATACTCTTCAAGTAAATCTAGCCATTCTTGGAGCTCAACAAACTGTGGCTTTTTAGCCGATTGCTTGGAAAAAACCATGATTATCTGTGTTTTGGGTGTGGGAAATTCGTCTGCAGGATATTCAAGCCGCACCACATCATTATCTCCAAATATGCCTTTCAGTTCATCTGAGGATACGGTAATAAGAGATTGAGATGTCTCTTCAGGTAGTTTAAATTGACTCGTCATTTTTGCTATATCCATTTGTAAAATTGTTCGCAAAAAAATAATATACCCTTATGTTTGTAGGGGCAATCCCTTGTGGTTGCCCTCTTCACACATAAACTTATCTCCAACGGCTATTTCGCCATCACTCACGACTTCCATATAAATTCCCAAATCAGGATGCCCATAAGTATCTAGCAAGGTTCGCGGTATTTTTAAATCTCGCTTTGCCGTTTGGGGATTTACATTGGTAGCGGCGCAACGCTGAATGCGTTTAACGCCACGCACTTTAGCTGTACCTAGCCTAAATTCTTTAGCGACCCAGTCTAACTCTTCCCAGGGAGAGGCACCTTCAAAATAAACATTAGCGCGAAACCGCAAGGGATGGAGCTTTGTACCCAGTACTTTTTCCAATTCACGCACGCTGGCTAAATTAATACACGACAATACTTTCGCATCGACATCGGAAAAGCTATGCGAGGGTGCCTGGACTAATTTGGGCGTACCCCGTATTTCATCACCGAGATAGTGAGCAAAAAATTTTTCAATTTGTTTTTGTCCTTCAATGTTTTTTAAATTGCCACAAGCAATTTGTTGATCATTTTGAAAAATTTGCAAAATACCGGTGCTATCATTATAAATGGTATTGAGGGCAGCTAAACGTTCATTTTTCATTAGCATCAAAAAATGCGTTTTAGAAAGATGTTGCGGTGCCTCTGGATTAAATTCAGTTGTTCCGTGTGCTAGGGCAAAACAGCGATCTAACGGAATCGTTTCGCCGACTTTTAAAAAAGTGCGCTGTAAAATTTCTGGACTCATACCCTTAATAGGATAACGATAAAGATGAGTGATTGTTGACATTTTTAATTGTGAAACAACGAAGTAATTGGGAATTATGAATTGGGAATTGGAATAAACCTGACAAGTTTTGTCGTCGGAAAAACAATAATTATTCCCATTCTATCGTCGCAGGCGGTTTGCCAGAAATATCATAAGTGACTCGCGAAATACCGCTGACTTCATTAATAATCCGATTTGACAATTTTTCTAATAACTCATAAGGCAAATGCGCCCACCGTGCTGTCATAAAATCAACTGTTTCCACCGCTCGCAAAGCGATGACATAGTCATAATGTCGTGCATCTCCCATAACACCTACCGATTTAACAGGTAAGAAAACGGCGAATGCTTGACTGACTTTATCATACCAGCCCTCTTTGTGTAATTCTTCCATAAAAATAGCGTCTGCTAAACGTAAAATATCAGCATACGTTTTTTTAACTTCACCTAAAATTCGTACCGCTAAACCAGGTCCAGGAAAGGGATGGCGATATACCATTTCGTTTGGCAAACCGAGTTCGATACCCATATTACGAACTTCATCCTTAAAGAGTTCACGCAGCGGTTCAAGTAGCGTAAGTTTCATTTTTGCTGGTAAGCCACCCACATTGTGATGAGATTTAATGATATGCGCCTTACCGGATTTTGCGCCCGCAGATTCAATCACATCGGGATAAATGGTACCTTGTGCTAGCCAAGTGGCATTAACCAGTTTACTAGATTCTTCTTCAAAAATGTCAATAAATAAATTACCAATGATTTTACGCTTTTGCTCCGGCTCGGATACCCCTTTTAGGGCTTCTAAAAAACGGGATTCGGCATCAACATGAATGACATGCACCCCAAGATGTTGAACAAAAGTTGCCATCACTTGTTCAGCTTCATGCAAACGTAATAAACCATTATCAACAAATACGCAAGTTAATTGATCCCCAATAGCTTGATGCAATAATGCCGCTACCACAGACGAATCAACGCCTCCCGATAATGCCAGCAAGACATCATTATCACCTACTTTGGCACGAATCTGCTCAATACTATCTTTTATGATATTCGCCGGCAGCCATAACGCATCACATCCACAAATATCATGTATAAAGCGTTGTAAAATCTGAGCACCTTGCAAAGTGTGAGTGACTTCGGGGTGAAATTGTAAACCATAAAAATGACGGGATTCATCAGCCATTGCAGCTATCGGAGTATTATCACTTGAAGCTATGCATTTAAAACCAGGAGGCAACTTACTAACCTGATCACCATGACTCATCCACACATCTAATAAGCCATAATCCGCCTGGCTAACATGATCTTCAATCTGATGGAATAATGATGAATCTCCCCGCACTTGTGCATAACCAAATTCACGTAACTCAGAAGCTTCGACTTGCCCCCCTAATTGGAGTGCCATCGTGTGCATACCATAGCATAAACCTAATACAGGCACCCCTAAGCTAAATACACACGCTGGGGAGTGAATATCCTTATCAGTTACAGATTCAGGGCTACCAGATAAGATAATACCTTTAGGCTGAAAATCATAAATAGCCTGTTCTTCAATATCATAAGAATGAATTTCACAATAAACACCGGCTTCTCGAACGCGCCGCGCAATTAATTGTGTATATTGCGAACCAAAATCTAGAATTAAAATACGATGAGCATGAATATTTTGCATTTTTTATAATAGGCGTAAAATTAATTATAATTATGTTGATACATAAAAATATTTTAACATTTTAAAGCTGTTCAAGAAATCAGATTTTTTGAAAAAATAGGATTTCTATTCATTTTCTTTTTAACACGTTCAAGAAATCAGTATAGTATACTCATTAAATTATGGACTTACCTAACTATATGTCGCGTATTGGCAAACAAGCGCGTGAGGCTGCAAAAATTTTAGGATGCACGCCTACTATTAATAAAAACAATGCGTTAGAAGCTATCGCTCAACAGATAGAGCAACAACATGATTCATTAATCAAAGCTAATGCTAAAGATATAGAAGCGGGCAAAGGCTTAGATGCTGCTCTACTGGATCGTTTAGCACTAAATGACTCGCGTCTGACTAGTATGATTGAAGGCTTGCGGCAAATGATGACTTTGCCAGATCCAATTGGTGAGATGACTGACTTAAATTATCGCCCTAGCGGTATCCAAGTCGGCAAAATGCGAGTTCCCCTGGGTGTTGTTGGTATTATTTATGAATCGCGCCCCAATGTCACCGCCGATGCGGCGGGCTTATGTCTTAAATCTGGAAATGCCACCATTTTGCGGGGTGGCTCTGAGGCAATTCATTCTAACCAAGCGATTGCCCGATGCATTCAGGCAGGATTAATAGCTGCGGGATTGCCGAGTACCGCAGTACAAGTTATAGAAACGACTGATAGAGCCGCTGTGGGCGAATTGATACGTATGTCAGAATATGTCGATGTTATTATCCCGCGAGGGGGTAAGGGCTTAATTGAACGCATCAGTCAGGAAGCGCGTGTACCCGTTATTAAGCATTTAGATGGTATTTGTCATGTTTATATTGATGACAAAGCGGATACTGAAAAAGCAATTGCTGTCGCTTATAACGCTAAAACCCAACGCTATGGCACTTGTAATACGATGGAAACGTTATTAGTCGCGGAAGGCATTGCAGCCCTGGTGTTACCAACTTTGGCTGAAAAATATCATACCGCCGGTGTCGAATTGCGTGGCTGTTCCGCGACACAAGCCTTATTGCCTAATCTGAAAAAGGCGACTGAAGATGATTGGAAAACGGAATATTTAGCCCCGATTTTATCCATTAAAATTGTCAAGGATTTAGAAATGGCTATCGCTCATATTAATCAATATAGCTCCCAACATACGGATAGTATTATTACGGAAGATTGGAGTCGGGCACGGCAGTTTTTAACTCAAGTTGATTCTAGCTCGGTTATGGTGAATACCTCTACCCGATTTGCGGATGGCTTTGAATATGGTTTAGGGGCGGAAATTGGTATCAGCACCGATAAATTTCATGCCAGGGGACCGGTGGGTTTGGAAGGTTTGACTTCACAAAAATATATTGTGTTGGGGGATGGGCATATTAGGCAGTGATTAATAGGAAGAAATCCGATTTTTGAAAAAAATCGGATTTCTACTCAAGGAATGCTAAGGTGTAAACCAAGCCAATTTTTCATGTAGCTTAACAACGTCACCAATAATGATGATGCTAGATAAATTAATATCTGCACTTTCAACAGTGCCGGGTAGCGTTTCTAATGTACCGACTAATACGCGCTGTTTTGCAGTTGTCGCTTTTTGTATTAAAGCCGCCGGGGTAGAAACCGGCATACCTTGTTGTATCAATTCGCGACAAATCACCGGCAACCCTCGTAACCCCATATAAATCACAACCGTTTGATGGGGTTGAGCGAGTGCCTCCCAATTGAGATTGATACTATCATCTTTGAGATGCCCTGTGACGAATAGACAAGATTGGGCATAATCGCGGTGGGTAAGCGGAATGCCTGCATAAGCGGATGAACCGGTAGCAGCCGTAATGCCAGGAACGATTTGAAAAGTAATCCCTTCTTCCATCAACGTTTCAATTTCTTCCCCGCCGCGCCCAAATAGAAACGGATCACCGCCCTTTAGGCGCAATACTCGTTTACCTTCTTTAGCTAATCGAATCAATAATTGATTAATTTCATCCTGGGGAACCGGATGATTGGTAGGGGCTTTGCCGACATAAATACGTTCCGCCTCGCGCCGCACTAAATTTAAAATGCCTGGTGAAACTAAACGATCATAAAGAACAACATCAGCTTGCTGCATTAAACGTAGAGCGCGAAAAGTCAGTAAATCAGGATCACCAGGACCACCCCCTACCAGGTATACTTCCCCAAATTTTTGATCAGAGGCTGACGTTTCATTAATTAAATTTTTTAATGCTTCAGTCGCCGCTTCCGTATGCCCGGCTAATAGCATCTCCGCAATAGAGCCTTGTAAAACATTTTCCCAAAACAAGCGCCGCTCATTAAAGGGTAAACGTTGTTTGACTTGATCACGAAAACTGGCGACAAATTCCGCTAATTTGCCGTAATTTGCTGGAATTAGGCTTTCTAAGCGGGCGCGTAATAAGCGTGCTAAAACCGGTGACGCACCGCCGGTAGAAACGGCAATTTCTATTGGGGAGCGATCAATAATAGATGGCATAATAAAAGTACATAACTCAGGTTGATCAACTACATTAACGAGTATGCCTTGCGCTTGTGCCATAACGGATATTTCTTTATTAACGGCTTTATCATTAGTCGCTGCAATGACTAAACGACAGTTTTGTAAATCAGTAGGTACAAAAAGATTGGCACGGTGAGTGATATGCCCATCATGGAGCAATTGATTTAATGACTCCGTTAATTTGGGTGCCACGACAATCACTTTAGCCTGAGCTCGCAACAATAATTCGACTTTACGATTTGCCGTTGCGCCACCACCAATAACCAAACAAGCTTGATTGCGGGTATTTAAAAAAATAGGTAAAAATTTCATCATTTGGATTAAGTATTGAAATTTTGAAATGAGATAACAACTCACAGCCCATTTAAAAATAATCAAGCTGAGTCGTTACAAAAAAACTTTACATTTATAAAAAGATAAAGTATAATCAAAAAGCTTGAAGTAGTTAACTCTTAAAAGTGATGTTCAAGTTTTTAGTCTGACAATAATAAAGGAACGCGCATGAAATAACTAGGGCAAGCAACTTTTGGGCAACCACAAGAATTGCCCTCATTATTTCAGGCACATTCCTAAATAGTTATTATAAAAGTTTTATACTGACAATGGGCAACTTTGTCCAATAACATTAATGAGGAAAAAATATGGCTGCTTTTGATCAAGAACTGGATGCCTCTGGTTTGAATTGCCCTTTACCCATTCTACGAGCGAAAAAAGCGCTCAATGGGATGGAAACTGCTCAAACACTGCGTGTTATCGCAACTGATCCCGGTTCGGTCAAAGATTTTGACGCTTTTGCTAAACAAACCGGCAATGAATTAGTGGAATCTACCGAAGAAGGTGGCAAATACTTGTTTTTTATCAAGAAAAAATAAACCCACTTTCCTTATGAGGATATTGTTATGGCTGAAAAAAAACTTGCGATTATCGCAACCAAGGGGAGCCTTGATTGGGCTTACCCGCCCTTTATTCTTGCATCGACAGCGGCAGCATTAGGTTATGATACACAAATCTTTTTTACTTTTTATGGTTTGGTGTTGCTAAAGAAAAAACTCAACTTGCAAGTTACTTCACTTGGTAATCCTGCTATGCCTATGCCTATGCCGGTGCCTGTTATCATGCAAACGATGCCTGGGATGCAGGCGATGATGTCAAGCATGATGAAAAATAAGATGAAGAAAAAAGGCGTTGCTAGCATTGATGAATTGCGTGAGTTGTCCTTGGAAGCTGAAGTCAAAATGGTTGCCTGTCAAATGACGGTGGACTTGTTTGAATTTGATACCAATGATTTTATTGATGGTATTGAATACGGGGGGGCGGCAACCTTTTTTGAATTTGCTGGTGAATCCGACGTTTGTTTGTATATTTAGCCTTTTTTTAAGGTTAAAATTAAAGTGGGGTAATGTTCATAAGTTACCCCACTTCCATCGTTCTAAACCACGCTTAAAAAACATTATTCCAATAAAGAAATCAGATTTCTTCTTATAAAACAACAAAGGGATAATAATGACAAAAAGAGTCGCTCTAGTCACTGGAGGGACAGGGGGTATAGGGACCGAAATTTGCAAGACACTTAGCTTGAATGGTTGTCGTGTTGCAGCTTCCTGGTTAGCAGGTGTTGATGATGGAAAGGGCTGGCAAGTTTCACGCCAATCGGAGGGGTTTGATTTGACTATTGTTGAAGGTGATGTTTCCGATTTTGATGCCGCAGCGGCGATGGTTAAAGAAGTCGATGCAAAACTGGGTCCAATTGATATTTTAATCAATGGTGCCGGTATAACGAAAGATAGTTTGATGCAAAAAATGGAAAAGGATCAGTGGGATGCCGTTCTTCGCGTCAATCTTGATAGTGTATTTAATGTCACCCGGCAAGTGATCAAGGGCATGATAGGACGGCGGTTTGGGCGTATTATTAACATTTCCTCAGTTAATGGTCAAAAAGGGCAAATTGGGCAAACTAATTACTCGGCTGCTAAAGCCGGTATGCATGGTTTTACGATGGCATTAGCCCAAGAATCTGCACGCAAAAATATCACAGTCAATACTGTATCGCCTGGCTATATTGCCACCAGTATGGTTGCTGCTATGGGCGAAAAGACCGTTCAAAAGATGATTGCTCAAATTCCTGTCGGGCGATTAGGTACAGCCGAGGAGATTGCTAGACTCGTCGCGTTTTTAGCGGCTGACGAATCGGGTTTTATCACGGGTGCTAATATTGCAATTAATGGTGGTATGCATACGGGTTAAACTTTGAAAACGGGTGAAAAAAACCATGCCTGAAAATATAAATAATGCTAATACCTCTAATTGGAAAAATAAAAGTACCATTTTGATTGTGGACGATGAGCAGGTTTCTCGCTATACAGTTGAAATATTACTTTCACCTGAGGGCTATAATTTAGAATTTGCCGAAAATGGGGAAGAAGCATTAGAAAAAGCAGAAGCGTTAGTGCCTGATTTAATGCTACTTGATGTGATGATGCCGGGTATGGATGGGTTTGAAGTTTGTCAACGCTTACGCAATAATAAGCGTCTTGCAGAATTGCCTATTGTAATGGTGACCGCACTTGATGACCGCGAATCACGATTGCGAGGGCTTAAAGCGGGGGCAGATGATTTTATGAGTAAACCTTATGATCGTGCTGAATTACGAGCCCGTGTTCATACCATTACTCGTCTCAACCGCTATCGTCGTTTAGTCGAAACGGAAGAACAATTAGCTTATTTGGCTAATTATGATACATTGACAGGCTTACCGAACCGTAATTTGCTGATTGAACGTATGCGCCAAACTTTGGATCGAGCGCACCGAACTCATCAAGATGTGGCGGTATTAGTGTTAGACTTAGATAATTTTCAAATGGTGAATGATTCATTAGGTCATGAAGTGGGTGATAAAGTGTTATGCGAAATCGCTACACGCTTGACTCAAGCTGTTTCAATCCAAGAAGCAACGGTTGCACGATTGAGTGGTGATGAATTTGTCGTCGTGTTTGATACAGATAATCTCGTCAAAGAAGTCAGTCATAAATCCCAGGGTTTGTTAGACAGTATTAGCTTAACTATGATCATTGATAATCAGGAAATGGTGATAACGGCTAGTATTGGTATCAGTGTTTATCCGAGTGATGGTCTTGAGGCTGCTATTTTGTTGAAAAATGCTGATACGGCTATATCACGAGCTAAGGCTGCGGATAAAAATACTTACCAGTTTTTTACCACTGAAATGAATCAGGTTGCTTTAGAACGGTTAATTTTAGAAAATCAATTGCGTAAAGTATTAGCCAATGATGAATTGCGTGTGTATTATCAACCCCAGGTAGAATCAAGTAGTGGACAGCTAATAGGTATGGAAGCGTTGGTGCGTTGGCAGCATCCTAAATTGGGTTTACTTTCACCGATTAAGTTTATATCGGTTGCTGAAGAAATGGGATTGATCGTTGATATTGGAAAATGGGTGTTGCAAACGGCTTGTCAACAAACTAAAGCTTGGCAACGTGCTGGTTTTCCTCCAATACAGATTTCTGTGAATGTGTCAAGTCGGCAATTTAAGCCACCTCATTTATTAAAAACCGTTAAAGAGGCTTTAGCTAATAGTGAGCTTCATCCCATTTATCTGGAATTAGAATTGACCGAAAGTGTATTGATGGAGGAAAAAAGTGATAGTGATAATGGCATTTTAGGTGTTTTAACCGATTTACGGGCAATGGGCGTAAAAATTGCAATTGATGATTTTGGAACGGGCTATTCTTCTTTGAGCTATTTAAAACGTTTTCCCGTGACGACTTTAAAGATTGATCGCTCTTTTGTTCAGGATATTTGTACTGATGATAATGATGCTGCTATTACAACAGCTATTATTGCAATGGCACATAGCTTAAGTTTATCTATTGTTGCTGAAGGTGTAGAAACTTTAGAACAACTCGCATTTTTACAAGATAAGCAATGCGAAATTATTCAGGGGTATTATTTTAGTCCACCCCTGCCAGTAGAAGAGATGACCCATATATTAGAAAAGGTCATTGAACAACCACTTTATTTAATGAAAAATAAGGAAAATTTAGATGGAAAAACATTTTAAACGTGCATACATAATCTTATGTCTGTACAGCATTGGCTTAATATTTTCTGAGTT
>QNES01000038.1 GCA_003645255.1 Gammaproteobacteria bacterium | reverse complement strand
TCCAAAATGTGTGCGTCGATATGTTCATTGATGAGCGTATGTAAAGTAAACAGGTTATTTCTATTGTCATCAACAATTAGAATATTAAGGTTTTTTGACATGTTATTAATCCTATTTTCCATAGGGCGAACACGTAGGTTCGCCCATACAGCTGCAGAATACGCGGGTGTAGAGATAGTTATGGTGTCAGCCCGATACTTAATGGCATTGACGATACAGTCTGATAGAGCGATTAACCAGATGTAGCAAATAGGGACCAATTTGTTCTATAGGCAAAATACTGTCCACTTTGCTTGCGGCAATAGCGGCTTTAGGCATTGCATCCGCTTCAGCCGTTGCGGGGTCTTGCACTATAATATATCCGCCTATTTGTTTAATTTTTTTCACACCTTGGCTACCATCATTATTGGCACCGGTTAAAATAATAGCAATGAGCTTATCTTGGTAAGCATAGATAGCCGTTTCAAATAGTACATCGACTGAAGGACGTGCATAAGTTACCGGTTTATCTATTGATAGTGAAAAACTGCGATCTTCTTCTATCAATAAATGATAATTAGGGGGTGCTAGATACACGACACCCTTATTTATAGTTTCTTTTTCATCGGCTTGTTTGACATTTAACTCACATTTGCTACCTAAAATATGTGCTAAATAGCTATCTGAATGGGGATGGAGATGTTGTACGATAATAATAGGCAACGGAAATTCACGGGGGAGTGCAGCAAGAACCATACTCAATGCTTTAATACCTCCAGCCGAGGAACCTATGACTACAGCTTCAAACGGATTCATTTTCAGTTATCAGTTATCAGTTATCAGTGTTTAATCGGCGATAAATTCTTTCTATTCTAACAACATCTTCAAAAGCATCAGAATATTTTGAAAAACGGATACTTTCTTTGGAACCCAGGCAAAGAAATCCGCCAGGGCTTACGCTATCATAAAATAATCCTAAAACGCGATTTTGTAATTCACGATTAAAATAAATTAATACATTCCGACATAAAATCAAATTCATTTCTCCAAAGACACCATCTGTCGCCAAATTATGATCTGAAAATAAAATATTTCCTTTAAGCGATTTATCCATAACGACATGATCATAATGTGCCATATAATAATCTGAAAAGGATTCCAAACCACCCGATTTTTGATAATTTGCAGTGTATTGTTTCAGCTTACTGATATTAAAAATACCATCTTTAGCTTGCTTTAATACCACTTCATTCATATCAGTCGCATAAATTTGGGTACGATCATAAAGCCCTTCTTCCTTCAAAAGAATTGCCATCGAATAGACTTCTTCCCCACTGGAACATCCGGCATGCCAGATTTTAAGAAATGAATGTTTTTTAAGCTTAGGCATCACAAACTTTCTTAATGCTAAATAAAAACTGGGATCACGAAACATTTCTGTCACATTGATGGATAAATCTAATAATAATCTTTCAAAAAAAGAGACATCATAAAGTAATTTATGCTGCATGGCAGAAATGCTTTCCAATCCTTCTTTATCTAGCCGATGAAAAACCCGCCGCTTTATTGATGCTTTGGAATAATTCCTAAAGTCATAGCCATATTTTAAATAAATGGCTTTCAATAATAATTGCAATTCAATATTTTGAGTTTCAAAATCGTCCATTTTTTATTTTTTCGTTGTAATACGGAAACAAAGCAAATTTTTTGAGGCATAAACTAGTTAGTAGAAATCCGATTTTAAAAAATCGGATTTCTTGGCTATGACACAGATACATCAGCAATCAATTCATGAATATGCAAAGGTAATTCATCTTGAGTATAAGTCTTTTTTTGCAATATCGTTTTAACATACCGATTTAAATGAACATGCTCCTCAACACTGAGATTTTTTGAAGTCAGCACCACCACCGGGATTGAACACCATTTTTCATTATTTCTTAAATGGGTAAGAAATTCAAATCCATCCATCACAGGCATCTTCAAATCCAGCAAAATAAATTTGGGTTGTTGATCATTAAGGTGTTCTAATGCAACTTGTCCATTTTCTGCTAAAAAAACACGCCAACTTTGCTCTTCAAGAACATAACGTAACGTTTCACCCCATACTTTATCATCCTCAACCACCATGATTAAATTGTTTGGAGCATTGTCAAGATGATATTTTTCTAAAAACATCGCTATTTGAGTACGCACAGCCATTTTATTAATGCATTCAGTCGCATCCATGAGAGTCCACTGATTTTTATCCTTCACCATCACCATGAGAATCACTCGAATAGTGGCTAAAAACGAATCATTTTTCAGAGTGGCTAATATCCGCCATCCTTCCATATCCGACATTTGAACATTGAGAATAATGGTATCAGGATGAATTTTATAAGCTAATTTTAAGCCATCATCTCCATTAGCAGCGACAGCGACTCTATACCCTAGTTTATTTAATTCATCTTTAAACAAAAAAAGTCTTTGAGTATTGTCATCAATAATGAGAATAACCTTATCTTCTTGTGACAAATCTGCTTTTAACTTATGAGGCGTTTTAGATTCACCAGGGCAACTCACCGGTACTCCCTTAGCTTGTACGGGCAGGTAAATGGTAAACGTGCTACCTATCCCAGGTTCACTATTGACTTGAATCATACCATCCATCATTTCCGTAAATTGTTTGGTAATAGTTAGCCCTAAACCGGTACCCCCATAGCGACGAGTTGTAGAGTTATCAGCCTGCGTAAAGGGTTGAAACAATTTATCTTGCTGGGCTTCCGTCATGCCAATGCCATCATCAGCCACGCAAAAAATAATCCATTTTTCATGTTTTCGAGTTTGATGCGTTATTTTAAAACGAATAGTTCCTTTTTCGGTAAACTTAGCAGCATTACTCAGCAAATTTAACAATATTTGGCGTAATTTGCTGACATCAGTTTGTATCGTTCCAAAAACATCAGGGCGTTCTACTTTAAATTGGTTATTCTTATTTTCGAGTAAGGGTTGAATTGTATTTACGACTTCGTCGATTATAATTTCAAGATCGACATTTTCAATAAATAAATCCATTTTACCTGCTTCAATTTTAGACAGATCAAGTACATCATTAATTAATCCCAATAAGTGTTTACCGGCAGCGCGAATTTTTTGCAAATCTGGAATGAAATCCCCTTGCCCTAAATCTTCAGCATCTTCCTTTAACATTTCACTATAGCCAATAATGGCATTTAAAGGGGTGCGTAATTCATGGCTCATGTTAGCTAAAAATTGACTTTTCGCTATGTTAGCGGCTTCTGCTTCTTCCTTGGCTTTTTTAAGTGCTTGCTCTATTTGCTTACGCTCATTAATTTCTTGGTTAAGTAGCTCATTGGTTTGTAATAGTTTCGCGGTGCGTTCTTCAACTTTATTTTCTAATTCTTGTTTATGTTGATGATCTTGTTCAAGAAAACGTAAATAAGATTTAATTCTCGCAATTAATTGGGGTTTATCAATCGGTTTCGTGAGATAATCGGCAGCACCAATGGCAAAGCCTTTTTGCTGAAATTCATCCGATTTATAAGCTGCTGTTAGAAATACAATAGGAATATATTGTGTTTTTTTTCGTGAGCCGATAGCTTGTGCAGTTTCAAAACCGTCCATTTCTGGCATTTGTACATCAAGAAGAATCAAATCGACTTTTTCTACCAGGAGTATTCCTAAAGCTTCCATTCCGGATTCTGCTTCCAAAATATGAACATCAAGATATTCTTCAATTAAGGTACGCAAAGTAAAAAGATTATTTTTATTATCATCTACAATGAGTATATTAATAAGTTTTGTATTTTGCATTTTAGTTATCAGTTAGAAATTTAAGTTCTTATTTAGAAAGACTATTTTTAAAAAATAGTCTTTTTTGAATGACTAAATGACTTTATAAATTTTTTCAAAAAATTTCTGCCTTTTTTAACTGATAACGGATCAGTGATACAGCCATACTCGCATCAAAGAGAGCAATTTATGCGTATCCATCGGTTTAGACAAATAATCATTCGCACCCGCTTCAATACACTTCGCTTTATCACCCTTCATCGCCTTCGCCGTCAGGGCAATAATCGGTAATTTACGATAACGGGGTTGTATTCTAATTTTTCGCATGGCTTCATAACCATCCATGCCTGGCATCATAATATCCATTAAAACAATAGCAATTTCTTCATGCTCCCCTAATAATTCTAAAGCTTTTTCACCATCCTTAGCCACCACCACTTCCATGTCTTTATCTTCTAAAACAGTTGCCAGGGCGAACACATTTCGCACATCATCATCTACAATCAGCACTGTTTTACCCTGTAAAATCGCCTCTTTATCATGATGTAACTTATGTAGCATTTGGCGTTTATCATCAGATAATTTGGCTTCTAACTGATGTAGGAAAAGGGTTGTTTCATCTAATAAACGTTCAGGCGATTTGACCGTTTTGATAGTGAGATGATCAGCACATTTCTGTAATAGCGTTTCTTCTGAAAGAGATAGCTCCCGTTCAGCGTGAAGAATCACCGGTATCTGGCTTAAGCGATCTTCATCGTGAAGGACTTCAAGCAATTGCATGCCAGAAGCCTTTTCAACCTCCACATCCAAAATGATACAATCAACGGGGCTTGTTTTGAGATGTTCTAAAGCTTCTATTTGGCTCCTAACTATCGTCGTTTGAATGTCTTCGCTCCCAACCATGTCTAAAATGTTTTGTTGGTGCTGTTTATCATCTACAAACACTAACAAACTTTTAGTCTTTTTACTGATGAACTGTTCTATCTTTTGGAAAGCTCCCCCAAGTTGTTCCATACTCACCGGTTTCAGTAAATAACCAATTGCCCCCATTTTCTTGGCTTCCATACTTTGATCCGAGCCTGACATAAAATGAACTGGGATATGCCGTGTTTGTGCATTATCTTTGAGCTTTTCCATCACTGTCCAACCATCGACTTTGGGTAACCCTAAATCAAGAATAATAGCATGAGGTTGATATTGTTCAGCGAATTCTAAGCCGGTTTTTCCATCTTCAGCAATAATACATTTAAAGCCCTTTTCTTGCGCTAATTCCATAACAAGATGTGAAAAATTACGATCATCTTCAACAATTAAAAGGGATTGGCTATCCGGCGTGATTGAATCCCTATCATCTTTTATAGGTTCTTCCACTTTAGGCGGTGTTGCCATTTTAGACGGTGTTGGTTGGACTACGGGTAATTGATCCTGAACTGCCACTTTTGGCGTTTTTTGATCAAGATTTTCCGGCAGATATAAGGTAAATGTGCTTCCTTTTCCTTCTTCACTATGCAATTGCAATTCACCACCCAGTAATCGAGCTAACTGGCGTGAAATAGATAAACCCAATCCGGTTCCACCGAAACGCCGACTAGTCGTTCCATCTGCTTGTTGGAAGGCTTCAAAAATCACCTGTAATTTATCTTTTGGAATACCGATACCGGAATCCATAACACTTATCGCGATGATTTTAGTACTATCCAGTCCCAGGCTAGAAAGATCATCGCTAGGGCGTTGCACACTCAATTTAACTTCTCCTTCGGAAGTAAATTTAAAGGCATTAGATAACAAATTATTAATAATTTGTTTCAGCCGCTGTGCATCAGTACGCCAAACCGGCGGCAAATTATTGGCAATCGTGACAGGAAATGCCAATCCGTTATCATTAGCAACATGACGGAATTTCGATTCAATGGTTTCTAGCAAATCAGCCGCGTCTACATCATCAATATGCGCATCAATTTTACCCGCTTCAACTTTAGATAAATCAAGAATTTCATTAATCAGCGTCAGCAAATCTGAACCAGCACTATGAATAGTTTGTGCGTATTCCACTTGCTTTTCATTCAAATTGCCCCGTTTGTTTTCAGTTAACAGTTGTGCGAGTATCAGCATACTATTTAAAGGGGTTCGCAATTCATGGGACATATTAGCCAGAAATTCCGATTTATATTTGCTGGCTAACTCCAACTCTTGCGCTTTAGCTTCCACAACTTGGCGCGTTTTTTCTAACGAGCTATTCTTTTCACGGATTTCTTGCTTTTGGCATTCTAAATCTTGAGTACGTTCCTCAAGCTCTTCATTCGTTTGACGAAGTTCTTCTGTTTGAGTTTGTAATTCTTCAGCCTGAGTTTGTAATTCTTCCTGTTGGCTTTTTAATTCTTCATTGGTACTTTGCAACTCTTCCTGCTGATTTTGTAATTCTTCAGCTTGAATTTGAGTTTGCTCTAAAAGGGCTTCCATTTTGGAACGTGATTCAACGGCATTCACAGCCACCCCTATACTGGGCATAATTTGATGGAAAAAATCATGCTGAATTTCGGTCAATGGCTTTGTAGAAGCCAATAAAATAACACCTTTTAAGGTATTTTCGTAAAGAAACGGCACAACAATAATATGGCGCGGAACGGCTTCTCCCAATTCTGAATTAATGGTAATAACAATGCTTTTCAATTCCCTCGCCGCACGATCCACCAGCCCTTTACTAAATTCAAATTCATCGCCGATATTTTTGCGCCGCGTATGGGCATAACTGGCGGTCATTTTTAAACGATTTTCTTGGTTATTAGTGCCCTCATCAATCAGATAACACACACCTACCTGAGCTTCTAAATAAAGGGTAAGAAAGGAAACGACATTATGAGTCAACTCAACGGTATTTTGTTCACCACTCATTTGATCATTTAATTGATTTTGCCCTGATTTAAGCCAATCCTGGGTGGCATTTTGTTTGGTTGTCGTAGCCAGCTTGACACCTGCACTTTCTAGGGCATTCTTAATCTTAAGAAAATCGCCACGATATTCGGCGTATGCTATGATGTCTTGTTTACCTTCCGCTAATCCTTGAGCAAATTGGACAATATCTTCAATCACCTGACGCAAGTCAGTCAATGTCATTTCCAAAGCATCCTTAATTCTAAGAAAATCTCCATGGTAATCAGCTTGAGGCTTGATGCCTAAATTACCATCTGCTAACGCCCTGGAAACAGACACAATATCTTCAACCACTAAGCGTTGATTGGATAAAGCCTTATGAAGGGCATCTTTAATTTGAACAAAATCTCCCTGGTAATCAGCTTCCGGTACTATGTTTAACTTGCCTTCGACTAATCCTTGAGATACATAAACGGTGTCTTCAATGACTATTCGCAAATTTATAATCATTTGCAGGAAAGCATTTCCCATGACACCTATTTCATCCTGGCTTTTAATTTCAATATTTTGCTTGATATGACCCTGTGCTAATTTGCCAGCAATATCGGTCATCAGCTTGACAGGTTTGGCGATAGAATTACTAACCAGAAAAGCCACACCTAAAATGATCATTGCTATAATACCTATAATGATTGACATCCAGTAAAGCATTTGCTGGGCAACAGCGGTCGCTTCGCTTTCATCCATTTTTGCATTTAATGACCATTTAACCCCTGAAATATTGATAGGTGTGTGGGCGATGAAAGCCAGTTCACCCCGATAATCAATTATTTCTTTCACTCCGGTTTGACCTGCAGCTGAGGCGCGAGTAGCTTCAGTATCAATTTTTTGTTTAAAAATAGTCGCTTCTTCAAACAGGCGCGAATTAGAACGCATTAAAAAATCATCAGAACTCACTAAAATCGTTTCGCCGGTTTTACCTAAACCCGCAGATTCTTGCATAATGGCATCAATTTGATCAAGCGGTAGTTGAAAAATTAACACACCAATCATTTGCTCCTGATCAAAAATAGGCGAAGCTATAAATGAAACAGCCCCTTTTGAAGGTTCATAATAAGCAAAATCTTCCAATAGGGTGACATCGCTTGCAGTCGCAGCTGTCGTTTTCCGAAAAATATGCCCTAGATTGCTATCAGCGTAGCGTCCCTTTTCTAAAGAAGTACCAAAATCATTTTCTTTTATCACACTATAAAGAATAATCCCCTCGTGTGGTCCCACAACGAAAATATCGTCATAGCCATAAATTTCCAAGTAGGATTTAAACAAAGGGTGATATTTTTCATGGGCGATACTATAAGCACTATTATCATCAACCTTATCACCTTGAGCCAAAGAACGATTCATTGCCATTACTGCCGTTTCATCATCCTGGTTTAAACGTTTCATTTCAGCATGAACCGCTTCTTCATAGGCGTTTACAGCATCAATAACGAACGGATTTTGAGAAAAAACTTTTACATCAGTCAAACGTTCATCAAAGAACTTAGTAATTTGTTCGGCTTTGATATCACGAACCGCAATTAACTTATTGATAACTTCAGTTTCCAAAGCATTATGAGCTTGAATGTAGGATAATCCCCCCACTATAACAAGGGGTATCAATGAAACCGTTAGGAATAATAAAATCAATTTAAAGCGCAGCGAACGAAAAAAACTAATGGTTTTAAAATCCACTTGTGGAAGAGAGTTTTGATTCATTTTATTTATTTTTAATTGATTAGAGTTGTCCGAAAATAAGGGTTTTGCAAATCTAACGATTTGTTTTTATTAGCAAAAATTTTATTTATGGACAAGTCAATTGTGAAACGCAGTGATGAAGTTACCACTATGCACACATCATCCGCCTTAGAATAAATTCTAAGGCGGATAGGGTGCAGACCTGCGTGTCTGCCCTTAATGGCATTGATGTTTCACCTGTGGTAACTATATAATTTCAACTCTTAATTCGCATCATTAACCTCTTCATCATCAAAAGGCTCAAACTCTTTCAAATAATGAAATCCGTCTGGTCCTAATTTTTTAGTGAGTTGATTGATAATTTTCTTAATTTGTTCAGGAGATTCAAAAGGACCATTTACATAAAACGGTTTACCATTTTGCCCAAACTCAAAATCTTCCAGGCACTCTTCAGCCTTGATACCAGCAAACACCCTTTTTGCTTCCTTGTAATCGGGATTGGAGGAAAGCCCTAAGTTTTTGGCATAATCCGCGCATCCTTCAATGAGTTTTCTAGCACAAGTCGGAGAAATGACTTGCATGGTTTCATTTTCTTCTATTTCTTGCAATCTTTGTCGATACATTTGTAAACTTAAAGTTGCAAAAAAAGCATCCTTGACCCCCAAACAAAAAACATCCAACAAAAAGAAACCAACGCCAAGATCACCATTAGGCATTTTTCGTGTTATAACGACCGTGCCAATACCTGTTTCAAATAAATCATCACGCACCAAACTTTCATAAACAGGTGCTTTTTCAAAAAGGGTTTGGGAAAGCATACCGCCGAGTTTATCAAGCATTTTCTTAGCAGCAACAACTGCTTTACGTTTAGCTTTCTTTTTAACAAGTTGTTTCTGTTTTCTTTGTGGATTAGCTGCCATATAGTTTTATTCCTACAATACAAACAAAATGTGACATAATTCATGTAGGGGCGAACTTGTGTGTTCGCCCTTATTCTACAAGTTTGGTAATCACCTTAATTTCAGGTGGGTTGAGCAAAGCTTTTTTCACGCTACATTCATTAGTGGCACGAATCAAAGCCGATGTGTATTTTTCCGGAAAAGAGGGTGGCAATTCAATTTCAAGCTGTATATTTTCCACCCGCCCTAATTTTTTATCCCAATCATTAGATTGGCGTAATGCGATACCCTCAGTCGAAATATTTCGCGCTTGACAAAAACGCACCACAAAGAAACCGGCACAAGTCGCTAAACTACTTAAAAAATAAGCAAACGGCTCCGGGGCACTTTCTTCGCCCCCTGCATTTTTACCTTGATCAGTATAAACGGTAAAATTTTTAAACTGGGCGTTGACTTTGAGTCCGCCGCCAAAAGTGACTGTCATGTCCATGTTATTATTCCTGGATTTGGAGATTGTGGAGCAATCTTTCAGCCTTTAATAAAAAAAATACGATTTTTTCAAAACTCCTATCGCACTATTTATTTTTATCTTCCCATGTGATATTTTCTTTATCGCCAATTAACCATTCCCATAAATGAATGTAAAATTATCTCATAAAATGTTATGATAAATAGATTTTATAAAAATTCTAATTTTCTTTTATAAGGAATGAATGAGTGATTCAACAGAACATACTGAAAGCAAAAACCTTTATTAATCAATCCGTTGCTAGAGTTCGTGATGTAAGTTTTTCACGAACTTTTATTGATTCAATTCGAGAAATACCACAGATTGATAAAAAAATGACTCAAGCTAAAACGCCTGCATGGGTATTATTTGCTCGTGAGGCACTGCGTACACCTCGAACTATTGGTACTGGTTGGGCAAGTTCGGTACAATTAGCACGAGCTATTGCCAATTTTGTACCCCTTACTGAATCGGGGCTAGTAGTAGAATTAGGAGGGGGAACTGGTGTTGTAACGGAGACTTTATTAAAACAGGGCATTGCCCCAGAGCGTTTAGTGTCAATAGAACAATCTGCAAACTTAGCAGACTGTTTACGTCGGCGTTGTCCCCAGGCGCGAATTATCAAAGGGGATGCCTTGCATTTATGTAACTTGCTGGGAGATGATAGTCGGCGGGTAAGCACTATTGTATCTGGCTTGCCATTTCGTTCGTTGCCACATGCTATTGGACACGGTATCATTAAACAAATTGATGAAGCATTGCCTGATCATGGTTTATTTATTCAATTTACTTATGACCTAAGTGGGCGACCCATGTTTTTGCCGCCTCACTTTAAACGCATCTCTCACAAGACTATATGGGCTAACCTACCGCCTGCACGGGTTGATGTATATCAATCTACTCCATAGACATTATATTTTCGCAAAAGGGCGAACACTTATGTTCGCCCCTACGAACAATGCCTTAAGATGACTATAAAATGTTAAAAGATTAATGTGTTTAATCTTCTTTAGCGCGTGATAAGTATTCCCCAGTACGGGTATCAACCTTAATTAAATCACCGATATTAACAAACAATGGCACTCGCACAACCGCACCTGTTTCCAAAGTTGCGGATTTCCCCCCTCCACCGGACGTATCCCCACGTAAACCAGGATCAGTATCAGTAATTTCAAGCACGACAAAATTAGGGGGTGTCACTAATAACGGCTCATTATTCCACAGTGTCACCACGCATTTTTCTTGACCTTTCAGCCATTTTTCCGTATCGCCGACGACATTCAAGTTAGCCGCATATTGCTCATAAGTCTCAGGTACCATAAAGTGGAAAAATTCACCATCGTTATATAAATATTCCATGTCCATTTCCATGATATCAGCACCTTCCAGGCTTTCCCCAGACTTAAAAGTTCGCTCTATCACGCGCCCTGTTTTGAGGTTACGAAACTTAACTCGGTTAAAGGCTTGCCCTTTACCTGGCTTAACAAACTCATTTTCCATGATGCTACAAGGATCACCATCGAGCATCAATTTCAGCCCTGATTTAAATTCATTGGTACTAAAAATTGCCATTTGAATTCCTTTAAGATGCAAATAAAAAACTTATTATGATAATTGAATTATTGTGAATTGTGAATGGTTTCACTGTAACGAAGTCATTGTGGATTGATAACTGATAATTGATAATAAATAACAAAATATGTTAACCAATTGGCAAATGGAATTGCAAAAAGCAATTCATAACCCTGCTCAACTACTAAAATTATTAAAATTGCCAAACAATTTACTGGCACAGACTATCACAAATCAACAACATTTTGGACTACGGGTACCAAAAAGTTATGTAGCTCGTATGCGTAAAGGTGATCCTGATGATCCCTTATTACGACAAGTCTTACCACTAACCAAAGAACATCAGCCATTACCAGGATTTAGCCTCGATCCCGTTGGTGATATCAACGCTGAAAAAGTGCCTTGCTTATTACATAAATACCAGGGGCGAGTTTTATGGATAACGACGGGGGCTTGTGCTATTCATTGCCGCTACTGTTTTCGTCAACATTATCATTATTCTGCTACCCGCAATTCCAATCAAACTATACTAGATGCCATTCGCTCCGACTCATCCATAACCGAAGTCATTTTAAGCGGCGGCGATCCCTTAGTCTTAACCGATAACCGATTATCAGAATTAGCACACAATCTCGCTGGAATTTCCCATATACAACGTCTTCGTTTACACACGCGCTTGCCTATTATATTACCAGAGCGAGTCAATGATGAATTACTGGCTTGGCTAACCGGTACTCGTTTACCAACAATTATGGTTGTGCATGCTAACCATCCTAATGAAATTGATACCCATGTCAATAAAGCACTACTTAAATTAGTTGAAGCCGGTATGACGGTTTTAAATCAATCCGTATTACTACAAGGGATTAATGATGATTCAGCGACGCTAATTGCCCTAAGTGAAAAATTATTTAATAGTCGCGTCTTACCCTATTATTTACACTTATTAGATCGGGTACAAGGTGCCGCTCATTTTGAGGTATCCCTGGAAACAGCAACCCCTTTATTAGAACAAATGCGAATCGCCTTGCCTGGTTATTTAGTACCTAAACTGGTACGGGAAGTTGCTGGAATGCCTTATAAACAAGTTTTAGCGTGTTAGAAATCCTATTTTTTCCAAAATATTTGCCTATATTAATTGCACTCATATTGCAAATGCTATACTTCGTCCTAAAATAGAAGCTTTGTGCCGAGAATTTAGCTACGAGCCACCAACAATCTGTACGCCACAAGAATTACGTGAGGTTCATTTTAGATAATTCTTACTTAACTTACTAAGGAATGCGGATTTAATAAAAGCCTTTCGAGGTTTGAGTTTTTTGAAGAAAACTCAAACCTCGAAAACTAAACCTGACAGGTTTTGAAAACCTGTCAGGTTTGACAGTTCAAGTTTTGGATTTATTAAATCCTGAATCCTAACCATTGGAAATCAAAACAATGCCTAAAATCACTTCATATCACAAAGGTGATATGCTTTTTGAAACCAAAGCAGGGAATCACACAATACTTAGTGATGTACCACCATCACCTGAATGGGGCGGAAAAGATCGAGCTCCGACACCACCGGAATACTTTATCGTTTCATTAAGCTCCTGTATTGCTGCATTTATTGTTCAGTACGCTGACAAAGTAGGCATTAATACACAAGACATGAGTGTCGATGTGAATTTTGATAAAGAAAACAAACCCGCTCATTTGAAAAACATAAGCGTCGTTATCAATTTACCTCATGCCGAGCTGAAAGGGCGTGAAAAAGCCATTCAACGTGTTTGCGAACAATGTACAGTCCATGAAACCATCAGCAGACTTGAACATATTGATGTTTCTGTCAAAGACAAAAACACGTAAAATCAAATAAAGTGGGCAACGTCGTTGCCTACTTTCAAGAAAGAACGTTTTAGAAATACTATTTTTTCAAAAATAGTATTTCTTTTTTTAAAAGAAATCACCTACCCTAAAATTTTTCAAATGTGGATACTCCCCAATCTTTTCAACATCAACTCCTTCAACATTTATTAAACATAAGCCCCCCGACACAGCATTTATGGATAGCCTATAGCGGTGGTTTGGATTCATCTGTATTATTACAGGCACTGGCAGCATTACGTCAAAATATTGAACAATTTAAATTACATGCCATCCATATCCATCACGGTTTACACCCCCAGGCGGATAATTGGGCAAAACACTGTCAACAAATCAGTGAATCCTTAGATATAGCATGTGAAGTGATACGAGTTAAAATTAAAATTGCGCCTAGAGAAAGCCTTGAAGCTTGTGCTCGCACCGCCCGTTATGAAGCAATCGCCCAATTACTAGCTCCGGATGATGTCGTCTTAACCGCTCAACATGCTGATGACCAGGCAGAAACGGTATTATTACAACTACTACGGGGTGCCGGTGTTGCCGGCTTGGCGGCTATGCCACCGGTGAGTCGTTTAGGTCCAGGCTGGTTAGTTCGCCCCCTATTAGCCTATACTCGTGTCCAATTACACACTTATGCCCAACAAACTAATCTATCCTGGCTAGAAGATAGCAGTAATGCCGATACCCGCTTTGATCGCAACTTTCTACGCCATGAAATTATGCCTCTTTTACGGCAGCGTTGGTCCAGTGTCAGTCATACTTTGTGCAGAGTCGCTCGTCACCAAGCAGAGGCGGATGAATTAATACAGATTTTAGCAGCGCAAGATTGGCAAAATTGTCATGGAAATGGTCCAGATCAATTACTATTATCCCCCTTATCCCATCTCAGCCCAGCCCGGCAACGTCAGCTATTGCGATTTTGGCTAAAAAAACTAAATTTGTCAATCCCAACAACGCTGCAATTGCAACAAATACAAAATGACATGCTGACCGCAAAAGCAGATGCTCAACCCTTAGTCCGTTGGCACGGATGCGAGGTGCGTCGCTATCATAATACTTTGTTTGCGATGCCCAATTTACCACCAGTTCCAGATTCTTCACAATGTTTAACCTGGTTATTGCCTACACCATTGCCCTTACCGCTAGGAAAGTTAAGCGTTAATAAAATTTCAGGCGGCGGTTTAGCCCTACCAGCCGGTTCAGCATTACAAGTACGTTTTCGCCAAGGTGGCGAAAAAATTTATTGGCATGGACATTGGCGCGTCGTGAAAAAATTATTACAAGCCGCTAAATTACCACCCTGGCAACGACAATTTATTCCTTTGATTTATTTGGAAAATGTATTAATAGTCATTCCAAATATTGGGATTCATGATCATTTTATTGCACAAGAAGGAGAAATGGGATGGGAGATCAATCTGAAGCATTTTCTATGAATATAATAAATCCGATTTTGCTATTTTTGACCTATTTTTTTTGATAAATATCTGCGTTTGATGAACAAAAAAATTATCCTTAATAATCAATAAGTTAATTAACTTCTCTCACGGGGCGGATACCACTAATTTTTGCCAAAATTTATACTCTATAATTGTAAAAAAATACCGTTTTGTACAATTATTCATCAACAAGCTTCAAAAAAATAAGAAATGTTTGTTGAAATAGCCTTTTTTTTGAAATTTTTACCTCATTTATTCTAAAAAGCTAAAAAAAATAAAGTGATAAAAAACAATAACTTAATTAACTTCTCTCACGGGGTATATAAAACAGATTTTTGCGGATTTTAGAAAAGGGCACCCGAGTCGAAAAAAGTTTCAAAAAAACAATTTTAGATTGAAATTAGAAATGCCATTTTTCCCAAAAATGGTATTTCTGAAATTATGATATAATAAACAGTTTGACTTACATTACCTTAACAGTATTCAATCTGAAGAGACTTAAATAAATATGCAGGCACAAGAGTTTAACCTAGAAGTCATTCCTATATTGCCAAAGGCTTTGGAGCGTCTTGAAGATTTAGCCAATGATTTATGGTACAGTTGGAATGTTCCAACCAGAATGTTGTTTGAACGCCTTGATGATGAATTATGGAGTAGGGTGGGACATAATCCCAAACTCTTTTTACGTAATATTGATCAAAGGCGTTTGCACAAAGTCGCGACGGAACCGTCATTTCTCAGTGCCTATCAGCAAGTACTTTCCACTTATGATGCTTATTGTCATAGCAAAGAGCGCCGCAATGGGGGTAAGCAATTACCTCAAGATGCCCTGATAGCTTATTTTTGTGCCGAATATGGTTTCCATGAAAGTATGCCAGTTTATTCTGGTGGTTTAGGTATTTTAGCCGGCGATCATTGTAAAACCGCCAGTAATATGCGTTTGCCTTTTATTGCGGTGGGTTTGTTTTATCATAAAGGTTATTTTAACCAGTTCATTGATGCACAAGGTAATCAGATTTCCACCCATAATGTAAATAATTCACAAGACTTACCAATAAGTCCAGTACGAGATGAGGCGGGTGAAGAAATTTATATCGAAGTCAAGATTGCTGAGACCCAGGTATTTGTCAAAGCTTGGCTCATTACGGTAGGGCATATTAAACTCTATTTATTAGATACTAACGTACCCCAAAACAACGATAATGACCGTGCGATTACTCACCAACTTTATGGGGGGGACGAACATACCCGTATCAGACAGGAAATTGTATTGGGTATAGGCGGAACCCGATTATTGAGAAGGCTGGGATTAGCTCCCACTATTTGGCATATCAATGAAGGTCATGCCGCCTTTATGATTTTAGAAAGAGTACGTGAACTCATAACGAGCGGACAAGATTTTGAAACGGCGATGGAAGCCGTTGCGGCTAATACCGTCTTTACCACTCATACGCCAGTACCCGCCGGCCATGATAAATTTCCACAAGAACTCATGATGAACTATTTAGGTTCATTTTGTGAACATGATCTCAGATTGTCCAAAGAAACTTTCCTGGCACTCGGTTGTTGGCCTGGCGATTCGCCAGATTTTAATATGACCACTTTAGCGATTCAAGGTGCGCGGCATTTAAATGGCGTGAGTCGTATTCATGGCCAAGTATCGTCTAAAATTTGTGCCAAATTTTGGCCAGAGATTAGTCCGGCTGAAAATCCCATCGGTTATGTGACCAATGGTGTGCATGTCCCTTCTATGTTAGCGCGGCAATGGTGTGAATTATTTAAAGAATCTTTTGTAGAAGAATGGTTTGACCATCAACATGATGCCACATTTTGGCAACAAATAGAGACTATTCCAGACCCACAATTTTGGAAAGTCAAGCAAACGGTTAAATCTCGTATGTTGAAGGTGATATGCAAGTCTTTAACAGCTCAACATTTACGTCATCAAATTTCAGAAACGCATTTAGAACGTTTATTGAAATATGTCGATCCCAAAAATCCCAATATCTTAACGATTGGATTTGCACGGCGTTTTGCAACTTACAAACGCGCTACCTTATTGTTCAAGGATATGGACAAATTGCGTTCTATCATGACGGATGCAGAACGCCCTGTCGTATTTATCTTTGCTGGCAAAGCACACCCAGCTGATATGCCAGGACAAGATATGCTCAAAGAAATTTACCAGATTAGTTGTGAACCCGAATTTATAGGCAAGATTCTAGTCGTGCAAGGCTACGATTTAGGATTGTCACGACGCTTACTCTCAGGAGTCGATGTATGGTTAAATAACCCAATCTACCCCCTAGAGGCTAGTGGTACTTCTGGCATGAAAGCCGGTATTAATGGCGGAATTAACCTCAGTGTGCTTGATGGCTGGTGGCCAGAAAGTTATGATGGGAGCAATGGCTGGGCAATCAAACCGTCTCCACATCAGGACGAGAATTTGCGTGATCACAATGATGCACGCAGTTTGTATGAAGTTTTAATTGATGAAGTGATACCGCTTTACTATAACCGAAATCAAAAGGACTATTCTGAAGGTTGGGTGAAAAAAGCCAAACGTTCTATGATGACAATACTTCCACGCTTTAACACTATACGGATGCTTAATGACTACATTACCAACTTGTATCTGCCAGCCAGTCACAAAGGCGTACAATTAAACAGCCATAATTATGCTAAAGCTCAAGAATTAGCCAATTGGAAAACACTGATCAAGGCAAAGTGGGCAGAAGTCCAAGCTCGCCTCTTATCAGCACCCCAAATGCAACAATTTTCTTACGGTGAACCGATAACCATACAAGTAGCACTACGTTTAAATGGCTTAGAACCAAACAGTGTCGCTGTTGAATTATTGCTATCGCGCAAAGTTTACCATCCGGAAATTTTACTGCCCACTCAACAAGAGTTACAAAACATTTGGCAAAGTGATAAGACAAATACCGTTTCTTATAAATTTGTGCCAGAACAGCCCTTACACGACAGTAGTGAATACCTTTACAGCCTAACTTTCCAACCTGATTTATGTGGTGGATTAAGTTACCAAATTCGAGTATTTCCATTTCATGACTTGCTGTCTGATGCATACGAAATGGGCATGATGCGGTGGGTTTAAGTAAAAATACTATTTCTTTAAAAATAGAATATTTTTCTTTAATAAGAAATCCGATTTTTTCCAAAAATCGGATTTCTGAGCTGCGAAAACGAATAGTGGGATAGGTTCATGCAAAAACATTAGCCTCGTTCAGACAATAAAATACGAAGGTATTTTTCATTCCTAATCTTAAATCTTAATCTTAAATCTTAATCTTAATCTTAATTTTCTAAAAATACGGTTTATTTAATTTTACCTTGTTAGATTATAATTAAATCATTGATTTTATTAGAATTATATACTTTCCCCTATTTAAAAAATACCATAAAAATCAATAAGTTATTTTGAATCTATACTTTAAACAGCTTAAATATGGCATATTATGTAGGGTGGGCAAGTCTTTTTTTGCCCTAACTGGGTAGTCACAAAATGTTTTCAATATATAGATAAGTGTATAATATAACTTAAAAGATTTAGAAAAACTTCAACATATTTAAAGATTTAAGTCATTGTACAAATATTAAATTGGAACTCAAATGAAATTCAGTGAAAACTGGCTACGTGAATGGGTTAATCCGACACTTTCAACAGATGAATTAGTTCAACAGTTAACTATGATGGGCTTAGAGGTTGAGCGCGTGGAACCCGTTGCGCCCCCTTTTAGCAAAGTGGTTATTGGTGAGGTTATTTCCACTAAAGCTCATCCAAATGCTCAAAAATTAAGCATTTGTCAAGTTGATGTAGGTAGAAAGAGTCCTTTAAAAATTGTTTGCGGTGCTAACAACGTTCAAGCAGGAATACGAGTACCAACGGCTTTAATTGGAGCGCGTTTGGGTGAGAACAGGATTAAAAAAACAAAATTGCGGGGAGTTCCCTCCTTAGGTATGTTGTGTTCGGCTGAAGATTTAGGATTGGTAGAAAGTTCAGATGGCTTAATACTTTTACCTAATGATGCACCGATAGGTGAAGATATACGCGATTATTTACAATTAGAAGATGTGTCTATTGAAATTGATCTGACCCCTAATCGTGGTGATTGTTTAAGTATTGAAGGAATTGCACGAGAAGTGGGTGTTTTGACATGCCTTGATATTTCCGTTCCGGATTGTTCACCTATTGGGGAAGTGATTGATGACACTTTTCCCGTGGAAACTCAAGCTCAAAAAGCTTGCCCACACTATGTTGGGCGCATTATTAAAAATATTAATACGTCAGCTTCGACACCTGTATGGATACAGGAGCGTTTGCGTCGCTGCGGATTACGTAGTATCAGTGCGGTCGTGGATGTGACTAACTATGTTTTATTAGAATTAGGGCAACCCATGCATGCTTTTGATCTGAGTTATTTATCCGGGGGAATACAAGTTCGAATGGCAGTGGCTGGTGAGTCTCTTACCTTATTGGATGGTCAAAGCGTACAATTAGATGAACAAAATTTAGTGATTTCCGATCATAAGCGGCCCCTCGCCATGGCGGGTATCATGGGTGGACTGGCATCAGCCGTCACGTCAGCAACACAAAATATTTTTTTAGAAAGTGCCTTTTTTGCACCAAAACTGGTAGCAAGCGGTGCTAGACGCTATGGATTACATACTGATTCTTCCCATCGTTTTGAACGGGGGGTGGACCCGCAATTACAGCGTCGCGCAATGGAACGAGCCACTGCTTTATTATTAGATATTGTAGGTGGACAACCAGGACCAGTGATTGAGATTATAAATGACGAAGTTTTGCCGGTTATGCCGGTGATTAAACTTCGCCGTTCAAGAATTAGACGGCTACTAGGTCGTACCCTTAGGCTGAGACAAAAAAAGATTGAAGATATCGTGTCACGATTAGGTATGCAGTTTGAACGCACGTTTAGGACACATCACCTCAAGAACAATAGTTTACTACTTAAACCTAAATTGGAGGGATGGGAAGTACAAATCCCCAGTTTTCGTTTTGATATTAGCTTGGAAGCAGATTTAATTGAAGAAGTGGCGCGGGTGCATGGCTATAATAAGTTACCGAGCGTAGTGCCACAGTCTGGTTTAAATCTTTCCACTCAACCCAAGGTAACTTTAGAATCGATACAAGAGGTATTAGTTCAACGTGACTATCAAGAAACGATTACTTATAGTTTTGTAGATCCTGTGTTACAGGCTAAACTTAACCCAGAACTTGATTCTATCACTTTAGCTAACCCGATTGCAAGTGATATGACTGTGATGCGAACGACTTTATGGGTTGGATTGTTGCAATCTTTGTTATATAACCAAAAACGTCAACAATCTCGGATGCGTTTATTTGAAACAGGCTTGCGCTTTGTTCAGTCTGATGAGCAAGGCTTGCAACAAGAGCCAATGATAGCGGGCGTAGTAACTGGAACGCGTTGGTCTGAACAATGGGGACAATCTAGCCAAATAATTGATTTTTTTGATGTTAAAGCAGATGTTGAGGCATTATTAAGTTTAACCTGGGATCGTTATACAGGGGGAGGTAAGATTTACCGTTTTATACCGAATACTCATTCCGCTTTGCACCCAGGACAAACGGCGGCAATTTATTGTGGTGATGAATTAATAGGATTAATGGGGGCTGTGCATCCGAGTTTAATTCAAACGTTGGAATTAACACCACCGGTGTACCTGTTTGAATTACGGTTAACCCCTTTATGTCAAATAGAGATACCTAAATTTAAAGAAGTTTCTAAATATCCGTCTACACGGCGTGATATTGCGATAGTCGTGTCAGATGAGGTGAGTGCCGACCAATTGTTGGATTGTATTAAAGATGAACACATTGAGACGCTGACTGATTTAAAATTATTTGATGTTTATCAAGGTAAAGGCATTGAGCCAGGGCAAAAAAGTCTTGCAATCGAATTGATTTTTCAGGCAGAAGAGCGCAATTTGACCGATCAAGAAGTGGACAGTGTGGTTGAACAGGTACTGAGTACACTCGAACAACATTTAGGGGCACAATTAAGGAAATAAACATGGCATTGACTAAAGCAACAATGGCAGATAAACTCTCTAGTAATGTTGGTTTAAACAAACAAGATGCTAAAGAAATGGTCGATTCGTTTTTTGAAGAAATCCGCTTGAATTTGGAAAAAGGAGAGCCAGTCAAGTTATCAGGATTTGGAAATTTTGATTTGCGCGATAAAGAAAAACGCCCAGGTAGAAACCCTAAAACGGGAAAAAAAGTACTCATTAGCGCAAGACGTGTTGTCACTTTTCGGGCTGGTCAAAAACTCAGAGCGCGGATAGAATCTTATGTTGGAAGCGACGAATTATAATGAACTCCCTATTATACCTGGGAAACGTTATTTTACAATTGGCGAAGTTGGCGAATTATGCGCCGTTAAACCCCATGTTTTGCGTTATTGGGAGCAAGAATTTTCCCAATTGCGACCTATTAAACGCCGAGGCAATCGGCGTTATTATCAAAGAGATGATGTGATTTTAATTCGTCGAATTCGTAATTTATTGTACGAACATGGGTTTACCATTGGCGGTGCTAAACAACATTTGGTCGGGGTAAATTCAATAAACCATAAGCACCAAAGCCAGCAAATTATTTGCCAATTATGTTTGGAATTGGAAGAAGTATTAGAAATTTTGAAAACGTAAGGGCGAACCGATGCGTCTTTGTAAAAATGATTATTTGAAACACTATCATCACGGGTTTTGCACTATTGAATTTTCGTGATGGAATACTTACTTATAATTTTAAGTTGATATTTTTTTATTTTGGAGAATCTGAATATGAGTACTTCTCAAGAAGCTACAGCTTCACCTTTATTATTCACTGATAGTGCTGCAAATAAAGTGCAGCAGTTGATTAAAGATGAAGATAACAATGATTTGATGTTGCGTGTTTTTGTTCAAGGTGGGGGCTGTTCGGGTTTTCAATATGGCTTTACCTTCGATGAGACGACCCAAGAAGATGATACTGTAGTTGAAAATCAGGGCGTTAAATTGTTGATCGATCCCATGAGTTATCAATACTTAGTGGGTGCAGAAATTGATTACACTGAGGGTTTGGAGGGCGAGCAATTTGTTATTCGCAATCCTAATGCTGTCACGACGTGTGGCTGTGGCTCTTCCTTTTCCGTTTAATTCAGTTTTATCAGTTATCAGTTATCAGTTACCACTTATCCAGTGTTATTCCAAAATTCTTTCAAAAGACTTCAAAATCAATGAATTTAGATATACTACTATAGTTTTTCAGATAAATAATTTAACTGATAATAAGCCACGTTTTTTGAAAAAACTTGGTTTCTAAGACTGATAATTGGTAACTAATAACTAATAACTGATAACAAATAGCTGGTAACTAAAATGAATATAACCCATTCTGAACCGATCAGCATTCTCAAAACGTTTGAAAAACTACGCGCTGATTACCAGCTTGAGTCTGCTAAAATTGCAACTAAACAAGATATTGCCACTCGACAAAAAGATAAGGAAATTGTTGAGCAAGCATCTACTTATACTGCTGATAGTATTTTTCAAGATTTAGCTAAATTGCAATCCATTTTTGGTCAATCTGTTGATGGACTTGTTAAAGATATGACCACGGAGGTGGAAAAATTAGCGCAAATTCGTCGGGCGATTTTGGTCGAAAATCAACATTTAACGAGTTTGCAAAATACCCAAGTAGCAGCCGAAGCACTCAATATCTTGCAACAAGAACATCAAAAAGAATTGCAAAGTCTTGGAGAAGACTATCAAAAAAAGCATGACGCTTTGGAAGTCGAAATGACTTCGCAACGTGAAATTTGGCAAAAACAACAGCAAGATCATGAAAAAGCCAAAACGAAACAACATGCACAACTCGACAAAAATCGCCAGTTCGATGAAGAAGACTTTGATTATAAACTTAAGTGGCAACATACTGAGGATAGCGATGACTATGAAAAACATCATCGTGCCTTAGAGCGTCAACTAGCAGAAGAAGATCGACGCAAGCAAAAAGACTGGCAGGAACGTGAGTCGTTTCTTGAAAAACATCAAACTGAGTTTGATGAATATAAAACCAAAGTAGAATCTATACCCAAGGAAGTTGAAGAAGCCGTGAAAAAATCCCGTGAAGCGGCTATCAAGGAAGCCTATAAAGACGAGGAAAACAAGGCTAAGTTATTGGAAAAAGAGAGAGAAGCTAAACGTAA
Source organism: Gammaproteobacteria bacterium (assembly GCA_003645255.1). Classification (GTDB taxonomy): domain Bacteria; phylum Pseudomonadota; class Gammaproteobacteria; order Beggiatoales; family Beggiatoaceae; genus QNES01. The sequence continues at coordinate 5,212 of QNES01000038.1, read as the reverse complement.
AGCGTTTGAGTTAAAAACCGAATCTCTTAATAAAATAGCTGATGAGCAGAAGCTGCGAATTGCTCAATTATCTGAGCAACTACAAGTTGCTTCCCAGCAAATGCAACAACTGTCTATGACAGCGGTGTCTAGTGCGGGACAAGCTGAGAAGAATCAATAAGAGTTGAGTCCAAAGTTAAAGCTTTGGACTCCAAACAAAATCAATAGCAAGGAGTTTGAATATCAATGACAAAAAAAGTCAGTTCCAGAAATACAAAGGCTGAACTTCTTGAGGCTTATAAAGAAATAGAAGCCGCTTATCAAGCATTAGAAAGCAAAAAAGCGACGGTGCTTACTTCGAAACCAACAGCGGCGGCTACTACTGTAAAAGTACTGCCTGTGTCTAATGCTCCCAAAACTAAAATGAGCCAAACAGCGCAGCTATCACTTAAAAATGATCATGCACCGATGGAAGAAGTGATTAATGTCTTTGGACAATTAGGTGAAAAATTCAACACGGCTTTAAGTCAAATGTCCACTAATCTATTGGTGGAAGCTTCGCGCTTAAAAGAGGTGCGTACTGATGCCAATGCTGAAAGTAATCGCTTGGCGAATTTATACAATCTTGAGATTGGAGAAGAAACTTTAAGCGATTTACTTAAACAGTACACAGACACCGCGGAACAGTATCAAGAAACACTGAAACAAAAAAGTAAAGAAACTGAGAAGGCGTGGTTTGAAAAAAACCATGCGTGGCTAACTGAAAAAGAAGAGAATGAACAACGATTAAAAGAGCAAGGTACCTCTGTTCATAAAGCTCAAAAGCGAGAAGATAGTGAATATTGCTATGACTTAACACTGAAACGGGGTATCAGTGATGAAGATTATACACAGCAGAAAAAACAACAGCAACAAGCCTTAAATGAACTTGAAGAAACACGCCGTAAAGCCTGGAATGAACGTGAGAAAGCTTTGGCAGAACGCGATAAGCAATTTCAAGAAATCAAAACGAAAGTTGATCGTTTTCCTAAGGAGTTAGAAACAGCTATTAAAAAAGCCAAAGATGAAGGCACCGGTATTGCTCGTCATCAGGCTAAAATTAAGGCTGAACTCGCTGCTAAAGAATTTGAGGGTGAAGCAGAAATTTCTCAATTAAAGATTCGAGCCTTCGAAGAACAAGTGGCTACCCAAACGAATCAAATTGATAAATTGTCTATGCAATTAGAAGCCGCACTTAAACAGGCTCAAGAGTTAGCCGTTAAAGCGATTGAAGGTTCCTCAAGCCATAGCTCTTTTGAGGCTTTGAAAGAAATTGCTTTAGAACAGGCTAAGAATCAAACCAAGGCAAAGTAGTTGTGTCAGCCTGGTGAACAATAAATCAAAATTTTCAAAACTCCGATTTTTCTAAAAAATAGGATTTTTAAGTTGTAATATTTATCATGAAACTATTTGCCCTCAGTTTTTTTACCATTGTATTGTATATTGCTGCTGCTAGCTCACAATTGTATCGTGGTGCCACTGTTTTTTCCTCTAAACATTTATTATTATTGTTAGGGGGATTAGCGGTGTGCCTACATGCGTTGCTATTGTACTTCAATATGGTCACACCGGCGGGCTTAAACTTAGGTTTTTTTCATGCCGCCTCTTCGATAAGTTGGATGATTGCAGTATTATTATTATTAAGCATGTTACGTCAACCTGTTGAAAATCTTGTTATTGTTATTTTTCCAATGGCTGCTCTGATGATAGGTTTAGAAGGTTATATTCATTCAGAACGCATTTTATCTTCTCAGAGTTATGGTGTGACGCTTCATGTTTTATTTTCCATTATCGCTTATAGTTTATTAAGCATTTCTGCGCTGCAAACCTTATTTTTAGCTTACCAAGATTATCAATTACACCATAAACATCCAGGTTGGGTTATACAAATATTACCTCCATTGCAAGTGATGGAAAAATTGCTATTTCAAATGATAGCATTGGGATTTGTGTTACTTAGTTTAAGTTTGATCAGTGGGATAGTATTTTTAGAAGATATATTGGCTCAACATTTACTACATAAAACGGTATTGTCAATAGTGGCATGGTGTGTCTTTGGCTTGGTATTATGGGGGCATTGGCGTTATGGTTGGCGTGGTAGAACCACAATCGGTTGGAATTTAAGTGGTTTTTTCATTCTTATGCTGGCTTATTTTGGGAGTAAAATGGTACTTGAGTTTATTTTGCATCGTTAAATAAGTAACTCGCCAAAATAAAATACCCATCAAGGCGATGCCATTAAGTTAAGGGCAACCATAAAGGATTGCCCTTATAAACCAACCATCCTAAATTTTAGGATTGTTGTAAATATCCTGATTTAAGGCACCTTCACTCTTAGCAATAATAACCGTTCCTGCCGCATCACCGGTGACATTAATGGCGGTACGCATCATATCTAAAATACGATCAACCCCAATAATGAGGGCAATACCTTCAACAGGTAAGCCAACTTGGTTTAATACCATTGCTAGCATAATTAATCCAACACCTGGTACGCCAGCGGTACCCACTGAAGCTAAAGTGGCGGTTAAAATGACGGATAACAAATCGGCTGTACTTAAATCAATGTTATACACGTTAGCAATAAATACAGTTGCAACCCCCTGCATGATGGCGGTGCCATCCATATTAATCGTTGCCCCCAATGGGATGGTAAACGAGGCGACTGAGTTATCGACTCCGAGCCTTTTTTCAGTGTTTTTGATATTAACCGGAATGGTGGCATTACTGCTGGCGGTACTAAAAGCAAAAATTTGTACTTCCGACATTTTTTTCAGGAATGTTTTGACATTTAGTCCAGAGAATATCTTGAGCAAAATGGAATAGGACACCAGCCCATGTATGAGCAGCGCAGCTGTTACCACAAAGAAATAACTTAACAAAGGTTTAAAAACTTCAAATCCTTGTAATGCAAAGGTTTTCGTAATTAAACAGAAAACGCCAACTGGTGCCAACTTCATCAAGATAACGACAAGTTGCATGATTATCGCATTGTAGTCATTAAATTGTTGTTCGACTCGTTTACCGGCTTCTCCCGCCATCACAATAGCAATTCCAATAAGTAGAGAAAAAACTATCAAGGGCAACATTTGACCTTCTGCCATTGCTTTAATTGGATTATCGGGTACCAGGTTGATAATAGTTTGGGCAATAGAAGGGGCTTCTTTCGGGGTAAAACTTTGAACTTCGGCTGAACCTAAATCGAAACCTTGTCCAGGAGCAACAATAAGAGCTAATCCAAGTGCTAAACTAACAGCAAGTGCGGTCGTTCCCAAATAGAATAGGAGTGCTTTTCCACCTAAACGCCCTAATTTATTAATTTCACCTAAAGCGGCGGTACCGCATACCAGTGAAATAAAGACCAGGGGGACAACCAGCATTTTCAGTGAGCTAATGAAAATCTGTCCAATAACGTGAAACACATTACCAACGAGAAAGTCACTGATGATAGCGTATTCCATAAAGAAGACATTAAAGACTCCGCCTAAAATGCCCCCTATTAGCATTGCTAATAAAATAGCTGTGGTTAATTTTTTTGAATCCATATTTTCAGTTATCAGTTATCAGTTATCAATCAATAAAAATACCCTTTTTTGAAAAAAGGGTATTAGGGTATTTATGTAGGTACGAAACTGTATTTTAACATTTTTAACCCGTTCAAGAAATCCGATTTTTGGAAAAAATCGAATTTCTAACGCGCTAAGAATGATTAAAATTAAATCATACCTGGTCCATCATAATTCTGATTGGGATTATCTGGATCGACATTGATCTGCTCGCGTCGTTGCTCTGTACGTTTTTGCATGGCATCCGATTTGACTGCAATGCTCATTTCCCCAAATAACACCTGCTTCAGTAACCTAAAGCCAAACTGTAATAAGGCTACATCGTCTGTTTTCAATTGTTCAAGCTCTTTAGCCGTTAAGTCATAAACATTTGAAAAACCTTCACTTTTTACAAAATTTCGGAAGCTATCTAAGTTATAACTGCCCAAGAAAAAGAATTGGAAACTACGCGCTGAGGGTTTGCCTATGGTTGGTCCGCTGGAGCGTTTTTTCAAGATGATTTGTAGCCATTCACGATTCATCTCATCATAATGAGCCACATCTTGCTCTTTGCGATAATCGCCCACAGTAATAGTACGGGATTCATTATGACCCAGGCAATGCTCTTCCTTGATCAAAAAATAGGCATCTTCATCAGTCGGCGATTTTTCTTTACGCATAGACATCAAGCCCAAGGCATAATATCGACAAACTGTTGGGCGATCATCGTACACGCTACAGCCTTTTTCACTAAGAAATGGACAGGCGAGGTTATCATCAGCAGTTCTGATTTTTACCCCAGGCATCCCACTGGCATCCATCTCATAAGGAACAGTATATTGTGCTAAAAATTCATTGGAAGTCAGTTCTAAACGGTTTTTCAAACGTAAAATATCATAAGGCGTGAGTGAAATATCAATACGCTTACAACATTCATTAAAACAGGCAATGTTCTTATGACAACGAAATTGGATGGTATCATCCAAAAAGAGTTCGACTGGTTGAAGGGAACTCTGGTGTGGAATATTTTCTAAAGGTGAATCACTCATTCTAGGATCCTAATCGTTTTGGTAGGAAATATACTTCACTGCAATCAAATCTGTAAAAATGTTGGATTTTTTTTCAACCAAAATAATACCATTTTTTGGAAAAATAGTATTCGAGGAAATAGTTTAATTAAAACTTCTGATTTTATACTTATTTAAAAAATGTCGTGATCAAGAAGATATTGAATATTATAAAAAATCCGATTTTTGAAAAACTCGGATTTCTTTATATACTGAGCGTACTTGAAATTTGTGAAAATTTATTCACCTACGTTTTTTTCAACTCCGCAGGTATCTTTTGGCAATGTTTTCACGAAACTCAAGGGCAATCAGTATAAGTTAGTATTTCTTTTAATCAGTAAATTATAACTTATCCTGAACAATTCCTAACTTTCGTAACTGTTCAGCCATTTTAGCTACCTTTTGTTGCGCCAATTCTTTTTCTTGACGTTCTTGCTCTACTTGCTGTAACGCCAACTTTTTTTCTTGACGTTCCTGCTTGACTTGTTGTAACGCCAATTCCTTTTCATGCAACGCCTTATTATACGCAGGAAAAACAAATTTTTCATACACCGGATCAGATGCCATTTTTTCCAGCGATGG
>QNES01000037.1 GCA_003645255.1 Gammaproteobacteria bacterium | reverse complement strand
TCGTTTTTAAACGCAATATTACCTAAAAGCCCTGTCAGTAAGGCACGGTGAATTTCATCATAACCTGCTTCAACTTGATTAATTTGCCAACCCATGGTACGAATAAAAGTATATAATTGTTGATGTATATCTTGCCATTCACGCAGTCGAAGATAGGATAAAAAATGCTCATGGCACAACTTGCGTAATTTATTTTGTGATAAATGTTTCGCGTTTTTTTGAAAAAAATCCCAAAGTTTTAAATAACTTAAAAAATCTGAGCGTTCATCGTTAAAACGCTTTTGAGCAGTATCAGCGGCTTGTTGGGCTTCCATGGGGCGTGAACGCGGATCGGGTATGCTCAAAGCACTCGCAATAATTAGCGCCTCATGTAAACAATTTTCAGATTTTGCCGCTAAAATCATCCGCCCAATCCGGGGATCAATGGGCATTTTTGATAATTGCCAACCTATATCTGTTAAACGTCGATTATCATCCACCGCCTCTAATTCGGCAAGTAAGGTAAAACCATCATTAATCATTTGAATGTTAGGCGGTTCGATAAAGGGAAAATGGTTTATATCGCCTAAACGTAAAGCTAACATTTGCAAAATCACTGAAGCCAGTGAAGTCCGTAAAATTTCGGGCTCCGTAAATTTAGCCCGTAAATCATAATCTTCACTAGAATACAGACGAATACACACCCCAGGCGCAATTCGCCCGCAACGCCCTTTACGCTGATCCGCACTAGAACGCGAAATTTCTTCAATGGGCAAACGCTGAACCTTATGACGAATACTATAACGACTAATCCGGGCTAAACCAGGATCAATCACGACTTTAATTCTGGGTACGGTAAGCGAAGTTTCCGCTACATTGGTGGCTAACACGATGCGCCGCTGATTACCAGGCTTAAAAACACGATTTTGTTCCCCTGCCGAAAGGCGAGCATATAAGGGCAACACTTCCGTATTTGGGAGACGGTGCTTATGTAAAGCTTCAGCCGTGTCACGAATATCACGCTCACTGGCTAAAAAAACTAAAATATCCGCTTCTCGATCAGACAAACTCACTTCATCTACTGCGCCCAAAATCCCCTGTATCATGTCACGATCCTTTTCATCTTCATCACCAACGAGGCTCCGATAACGTACTTCAACGGGATAAGTACGCCCTGACACTTCCACAATGGGCGCATTATCAAAATGGGCGGAAAAACGAGCAGTGTCGATAGTCGCAGAGGTAATAATTAACCTTAAATCCGGTCGCCTTGGCAATAATTGCTTGATATATCCCAATAAAAAATCAATATTTAAACTTCGCTCATGCGCCTCATCAATAATGAGCGTATCGTAAGCTTCTAAAAAACGATCTCCCTGGGTTTCCGCCAATAAAATACCATCAGTCATCAACTTAATATAAGTATCAGAACTCAAACGATCACTAAAACGTACTTTATAACCCACCGCGTGCCCAAGCGGCGTTGAAAGCTCATGCGCAATTCGCATGGCAATAGTACGAGCCGCAATCCGACGCGGCTGGGTACAGCCAATCAAACCGGCGACTCCCCGCCCTAACGATAAACAAATTTTAGGTAATTGCGTGGTTTTCCCTGAACCGGTTTCCCCAGCAACAATAATCACTTGATGGGCTGCTATTGCGGCTGCAATATCTGCCCGCTGATTACTCACGGGTAAATCATCTGGAAACTGTGGTTTAGGTAAATTGACTGCACGATACTGGCGTTGTTTTAGGGATTTTTCAATATCGGCAGATAATAGCTCAAAAACATTCGCATCTATTTTGGGATTGTTTTTAAATTTTGTTTTGAGATTGCGGATACGTTTTTGTAAACGGGATTGATCGCGCTGCATGACATCAGTGCAAATAGCGGAGAGTGTATTTAATTTTTCTAAATTCATGATTTATTGTCAGTTTTTGCTGGTTGGTTGTTAGAATCCAAAGTTTCAGCTTTGGTATTAAATAAAGAAATCCGATTTTTGGAAAAAATCGTATTTCTAGCTTTAGTCAAGAATTTCGTATCCTGAGTACAACTGATTTTAGAAATTAACGGATTTTTTAATCTTCCCCAATCGTTTCAAATTTAACCCTCACTTTACATTCTGTTTTAATAAAAGTAAAATATCATAATTTAAAGGAATCCTTAAAAAGAAGTCACATTCATAAAACACTATCGGAAAAGCAATTAATATGTTAACTAGACTCAAAATTTCAAACTTCAAAAATCTTGTTGATGTTGATATACATTTTGGTACATTCACTTGTATAGCGGGTGCTAATGGAGTCGGTAAATCTAACTTGTTTGATGCGATCAAATTTTTAAGTCTATTGGCAGATCATTCACTGCTGGAAGCCGCTTTATCAATTCGTGGCAAGGGCGGTTATGCTGCTGATGTATTCCACTTATTTCATCATAGTGGCTATGAACAAAAGCAAAAAATTTCATTTGAGGTTGAAATGATTATCCCATCAATGGGGTTAGATGATTTGGGGCAAAAAGTAAAAACAGTCTTTACTTTTCTGCGCTATCGTGTAGTTGTAGGCATTTGTCAAAAAAATGAGGTAAATTCAGTTAGCCCCCTTGAACTGCTTGAAGAAGAATTATTACCTATTCCTAAAAAAGACATCAAAGAACATATCCTATTTCCCCAAATGCCTGAATGGTATCAATCCGTTTTTTTTCGCGGGCAAAGAAAACAAGCATTTATTTCAACTCAACCTAATAAGCGATTTATTACACTTCATGGTGAAGGCAAGAGCAGACTTTCATCGCAACCTGTTGGAAATTTACCTTCTACTATTCTTTCTTCTATTACAAGAGCTGAACATCCAACTGCATTACTTGCTAAACGAGAAATGCAATCTTGGCGTTTATTGCAATTAGAACCATCTGCATTGCGTCAATCTGATGAACTGAGTATAACTCCCGCCACGTTAGGCGCAAATGGTGCTCATCTCGCTAAAACACTTTACGCGCTGGCTAAAAAACGGGGGAACAATGAAAACAATGATGTGACCGAACAACAAATATATGGACACGTTGCTAATCGCTTGGCTGAATTAATCGACGATGTACACTCATTAAGAGTTGAATATGACAATCAACGTGATTTGTTGACGGTGCAAATAGCTGGACGTGATGGTACTTTTCATCCTGCCCGTGTTTTGTCAGAAGGTACTTTACGATTTTTAGCTTTAGCGGTTTTAGAGCAAAGTGCTGAGGGAGGACTTTGGTGTGTGGAAGAACCGGAAAATGGTATTCATCCGGGGCGAATTAAAGCGATAATCAGATTGCTTGAAGACATTGCAATGGATACAACCTATCCAATTGATTCTAATAACCCATTTCGTCAAATAATCATTAATACCCATTCCCCTAGTGTGGTTTCTTTAGTACCGAATGAAAGTTTATTGGTAGCTGAACTAAAAGATACACTTCATCAGAATGGGCAACGCTTTAAAAAAGTGAGTTTTGCTAGTTTACCCAATACTTGGCGTGCAAAAGTCTCTACAATGGTAACGAAAGGTAAGTTGCTTGATTATCTCAATCCCATTATCCGACAAAAAAGTGAATCCATAGAAGCAAAAAAACAACGAGTTAAGGATAGAACCGATTTACAAATTCTGTTTTCAGGAGATTGAGAATGAATAAAGAACTACAATGTACTCTTTTAAGTGATGGCAGTTCAGATAAAGCATTAATACCTATACTCACTTGGTTATTAGAGCAACATTTAAATATTTGTACTATTCACATAGACAGGGCTCAATTAGAACGATTACCTCATCCACCTAAAACATTAATTGATAAAATTCAATACTGTTATAATACTTATTTATTACCAAAACGGGCAGAAGCTAATCGGGAAACGCTATAATTTAAAAATTTAAATCCGAGGAATGACTGCCAGGCAGAATCTTTTAAACCATCACTAGGAGAATTTTTCAATGAATAATGTACACCGCTGGATAACCATCTCACTTGCCAGTGTCAGTCTATGTGGAGCCAGTTGGGCAGCGACGGTAGTCAAACGCGATATTCAAGGAAAGACACAAGACATCGTTATGGAAGGGCAACAAATTCGCATACAAACCCAGGCTCCGAACTATTATACACTGATGGCACTGGATAAAGGTAAAGTGTACATGGTTGATAATAAGAAAAAACGTATTGTTGAAATGGATATTGTTGGTAAACCACCTGAACCACCAAGGGGTATGCCACAACATAAGCCTAAGCCACCTTGGGGGGATTCAGTCAAGGCTAAGTTAGTTAAACGAGGCAATGGTCCAAAGATTGCGGGCTATTCTACCAAACACTATCAGCTCAAGGCGTTAGACAAAGCGTGTTCTGATTATTACTTTTCTAAAACAGCGGCGAAGGTAGATTATATTGAGGCATTTATTGATGCCTCAAATAAAATGGTCAATTCCAGGAAAGTTAAAGGAATGCCGGTTCATCCTTGCCAACAGGCGCAAGATGAGTTGGAAGCTGACATGAAGAAACATGGGGTTACCTTGAAACTGGTGTTCAAAGGGGGTAAGGATCATGTCATGTATGAAATTACCAGTATCCAAACGGGGGTTAAAGTTCCTGCCGATGTTTTTGCTTTGCCGACAAGTGGCTATAAAATGATGAGTGAACAGGATATGATAGAAGAAAAACAAGCTAAAATGAGGGAATGGATGGAAAAAAGACGGCAAAGTGGTCCTGGTTCTTACATGCCAGATGACAGAGATGGTAGACAAGGCGGTGGACCATATCATCTGCCACCGCGCTAGTATTCCAAAAACACTTATACGGTTGGTGGGCAAAAAAAGACTTTTCGAGGTTTCCGTTTTTCTTCAAAAAACGGAAACCTCGAAACCACCCTACATAAAAATCCAAATTTCAGCCGTTTAAAGTATATCTTTGATTTTAAGAGTATCGAAGGCTTTAAGTACCTCCGTTGGTTTTATATCCCGTAAACATTTTAAGTGTTTTTTCGGACAAAAACGTTGATAACAAGGGCTACATTTTAGTGCTAAAGATAGTATATGTGCCCGGTTGCTCAATGGCGGTGTCATTTTTGGATTGGAGGAGCCAAACAGGGCAATGATATTTTTATCCAGGGCAGCGGCAACGTGCATGAGTCCTGAATCATTAGTAATAACGGCACTTGCTAGGGAGAGTAAGTCCACTGCCTCCGGGAGCGTTGTTTTTCCACATAAACTAATACAGTTATTTCCCCCTAAAACTTGAATTTCAGCCCCTAACGATATGTCTTTATAGGAACCAAATATCCAAACTTCCCAACCTTCAGCTATTTTTTGTTTGGCACAAGTGACATAATATTCCATTGGCCAACATTTTGCGGGACCATATTCGGCACCGGGACAGAGGGCTAAAATAGGTCGGCGCGGATATTTTAACTTTAAACGTTGTAAAGCATTTTCAATAGATGCTGGTAAAAGACGAGGGTTAGGTATCTGGCGATCTTTTGTTGGCGAGTCGAAGGGCAAGCCGAGTGCTACAAATCGTTCGATGGTTCTAGGCAATATGGATTTATCCAATTGACGCATATCATTGAGCAAGCCATAACGCATTTCGCCGATATAGCCTGTGCGCTTGGGAATATTAGCAAAAAAGGGTATGAGCGCCGATTTCCAAGAACTGGGTAATACAATAGCTTGTTGATATGCGTGAGAACGCAATTCTAAGCCAATACGCCGTCGTTCTTGCCATGCAAATTGACCATGTTTCAGGGTATGCAGGATGATATGGCGCACCTCCGGCATCCGTTTGAGTAAGCCATCACTCCATAAAGGTGTTAAAACATCAATGTTGATACCAGGCTGTTTATGTTTAAGCACTTTGAACAGACTTTGTGCCATGACCATATCTCCTACCCAGGAAGGACCAACCACTAAAATGGCTGGCGGTTTTGATTTTGGATATACATTTCCCATTAAGTCGTTTACAGAATATTGAAGGCTAAAGAAATCCGATTTTTTCAAAAATCGGATTTCTTTAGTTTTTATTATCAGTAACTATCAAAAACTGAGATGAGCCGTAGCTTTCTTAATAGATAGTTTTTTTATGTGGTTATTTTTTAATTGTTAATTACTAATTGCTAATTGGGTGGGTAAAAACTTTATTATAACCCACCACTCTTTTTAGTGTTTTTCATGTTGAGTGATCCACTCAGCATATTCAGGAAAAGACCGCTTCATTTGTATTTCCAACCAAATCCGATTTTTGTCGTCCGCATTTTTCCACCATTCCGTTAGCCAATTAAAAAATAGTTCTAATTCTAAATTTGTTATCAGTTTTTTAGATTGTTCCCTTTCATACATTTCCCCTTTGCCCATTAAAAGCCAAGTTGGATTTACGCTAAATTGTGCGCATATTTTTATAACAGCATCACTCCCTGGCATACTTTCACCATATAGATAACCTTGTACACTTCTATATGGAATATCACATATTTCTGCAAATTCTGTGATTTTTAACTTCTTACTTTTTATAACTTGTTTTAATCTATTTTGTACAGTCATGATAAAAAAATAAAAAAATAATTATTTATATATCAATAGTTTATAACTTTTTACGCTAAAAAACAAAAATAACTATTGGCAAATGCTTAATAAAGCGTATAATAGTCGGTCGCTTAAAAATTAAGCTAATAGTATAACAAAAATTTCAAGATGGTGTTAATCACAAACTTTTTTGGAAATTTCATGCAAAAGCGCAAAGGAAATGATTATGAAAAAAAAGGGAAATAGAAAGATGGTTAAATCGGAATGTGTGACGATTATTTCGGTTCGTTTAGGAATGTCAAAGTCGGAAGTTCAAAAAGTGGTAGAGGTTTTCCTTACGCAAATTGGAAATCACTTATCGAAGGGCAATTCCGTTCTATTGACGGGTTTTGGCAAATTTGATATGTGCGGCCTAAACGTACATTCGAGAGTGGGGTAGCTGGTCGGCGTGTGACCTTACCCTCAAGAGTGGTTCCTGTTTTTTGTTTTAGTTCTTCTTTTAAATAAAGAAATTTGACTAATTTTAAACAAGGGTGTAAGGAAAAAAATACTTATAAGATTTAAGTGTTTTCACAAACCAATACAGGTTGTTCAAGAGTTCCAGATAGTTTTACGTTCTTTAAGAGCCTTTCTGAAAGATGAACCACAACGGGTGGTTTGGCGGGCATTTTATGATGTGAATTGCTTCGAGCATCTATAATAAAGAATTCTGGGCCTGTTTTTTAGAGCCATAATATTTTTTGAATCACATCGAAACTAAGAAAAAGAAAAAAGTGTTTTTTTCCTTACGTCCTTGTTTAAAGAGGGCAATGAATAGATATGAGACAGAAACAGCGTTGGAGAGGATTACTAAAAAGAAATACGCCTGTTTACGAGGAAAAACAGGCACAACAATTTTACCCATTGATTATGGGTTGTGATGTTGACATGAAAACCTGTTGGACAGTGATTTTAGTACCTAAATTTGAAGAAGATAATGAAAGAGATCATAACACCTCTGAAGTGGGTGATATGCTAGTGGCTAATAGTCTTGAAGGTTATCAAAAATGGGTGGAATGGGTTAATGAGATTTTAAGTTTATTACCCACAGAATTTGCACAACCTTATATTGATCGGGAGAAACTTATACCTTTTGTTGCAGAATCGACTGGTCCCTATACTCAAACCTTCTTTCGATTGATGGATGGCATGGATTCTCTTTTTTTGCCATTTATGATTAATGCCGGTATGCAAGACAAAAGGGGTAAAGGTAAGAATAAGACAGATAAGAATGATGCAAAGGATTTAGCAATTAAAGCGAGAGCAGATTCGCTTCGCGGATTTCATCCTTATAAGTTTCTTCCTCCTGAGATAGAAGCATTACGGACTCTTACTCGTGACAGTTCTGCTTTGGTTAAAGAACGTACCGCCTGGCACCAAAGGCTTTCAGCATTATTAACTTTCTATGGTGTTACATTATCGACTTCCTATGAAAAAGAGGGAGGTCAGAAAAGTGGAACACCATATGCCGCTCGCAGTGCCATTTGGCATTCTAAAGGAGGCGTTAATTTACTTCATGCCTTAGCAGATATGCAAGGTGCTAAGACAAAAGATGATCTCCATGAATTGGGAGAATATGTCGATATTACGCCTTGGGAAGCTGAAATTCATTTAAATGGTTTCCTAAATTTGCCGTTTCCAATTCTTTATGTGATTGAATCTCGCATTAAGTATAGTCGAGCACTTGATGAGCGTATTTCTGGAGTTGAAAGGGTTATTATTGATTTGATGAAAAACTCTTATTCTAAGGAGTATGAAATTTGTTGTTCTTGTCCCGGTATATCTTCTATTAGTGCCAGTGTGATTTTCAGTGAAAGTGGTGATGCGAAGTGTTTATTAGAGAAATTTTCTCATGTTAAGCAGTATCAATGGTATTGTGGACTTGGGATGGGTCGGCAAATTACAGGGGGGAAATTGATTGGTGTTACGAAACCACCTGGTAATAAACGATTAGGTTGGATTTACCGATTAGTCGCTAAATCGGTTTTAAGAACTAAAGTAGAACAATGGGAAGAACTTCGTCATTGGGGATTAGCTTTACAACGTCGTTCTAATTACTTGGTGGCAGTTGCTAGTGTGGCTCGTCGAATTTGTCAAATGTGGTATCAGGCGATGGTTAGAGGGGAACTTTGTTCCATAGATAAATATAATTTCCAAGCGGTCCGACAAGGTCGTCGGGAGGAAATTAATAAAGCAACTGATTTGGTGAAGGGAATTAACTTGACTGAAAATTTGTCGATAGAGGAATCATTGCAATTGGCTCAATTGGTTCATGTAATTGGTAAAAGTTTGGGTCAAAATGTGACTTATATTGTTAATCCGGATAAAAAGGGTTTGCTATCGACAAAAGTGGAAGAGTTATTTAATGGCAATCGAAATGAGAATAGGATTGCTTATTTTTTAAAAAGAGGAGGTGTTTTTGAGATAGAAACTTTAGTTGCCCGGGTGGTTACTAATACATTAACGACCATTGCTCAGATTGGTCATGCGACGGCTGACAAGATTACTGAGAGATTGATTGAAAAGGAGTATCTTTTTGATATAACCAGTGGGGAATATCAAAAAAAGCGGCATTGTACTATCAATGAAATATCGCCAGAAGCATTTGAAGCGTCTTCTGAAAAAAAAGCGGCTTTGGAAGAGTTTCTTCCAAATGAAGAAGTACCATATTAAATTGACTTATTTAGGAGAACAAGATGGATAATAAAATTGTTGTTAATGCCTTAGCGACGATTCGAGAGAATGTCGTTTCGGGTGGTAAAAAGGATGCTGTCGCCTATGTAGTAGGCTATGTGACAAAGAGGTTGAGAAGTAAAATTCCAACAGGTTCGGATCCGGATAAAAAAGTGTTGGTGAATAAGATAACCTACACGATCCTTTCTAGTGATCTTCGCAATAGTATTACGGTAGATTATTTTAATCCACCAACGACTGATAAGATGGATCATGAAAATGTTCCGTGGCAAAACTTTGTATGGCTTTTAGTCTTGGATTTTGTTTCTATGCGTTACGAGCTTATATATTTGCTGCAATTGCAGCAAGTTTTTGGACATTACTCACGTTAATTTCCATCATTTCGGCATTTGGTTTTATGGCTGTTGTTAACAATACGATGGAGTCTGCTGCGTTGGTTTCTTCAACGGTTTTTAAATCGACAGAAGCCGCGTTAGATAGTGTTCAAACAAAGTTAAATGGATTAAGTCAGTATGCTGATTCAGCGTTAGCGACCCAGGCACAACGTAAAGTTGATTCTTTAAATACTCAATTAGAAACTTTTAAACAAAGTTCAAATAATAAAAAGGTATCAGATGAAGAAGAGATACCAGATCATTTTTTGAAGAAGACGACGGAACAAGCTTTAGAAAGAGGTGATATTAGTTGTAATCAGAATGATATTTCAAACTATCTTGATGCAACGTTTAATGTTCAACCGGAACTGAAAGTGATAAATGGTTGGATGAAAGAATGGTTTGTTGATCATCCATCAACTTGAATTTGGTGTATGATTAATGCATACTAAAAAGTATGCATTAAAATAGTTTTAGATTAATGAGGTGTCGTTATGAGTATTCATCATTCCACCGGAAAAACGCTTATTGTTGTTTTATCTGCGATTTTGATGGATCTGGGTGGTTATAATGCCGATATTGTAACGAACTTGCTTGAATCGAATCACAAATTGAGTTATTTGATTCAGAATTGAATAAAGGAGAACGGTTTACTTGGCAAAATTCAGTAAATCTTGCCGAAAGAATTGAACGACTTAAATTGAGGGTAGATGGTGTAGTTCATCAGTTTAATAAATAGAATGTTGCCCTTTTGATTTGGGCAACTTGGGCAACTTAAACGGGTCAGTTACATGGAACGGCTCGCCGCCGCTCCTTTCAGGAAAATAAAAGTTATCAGACCTGCCAGGTTTTCAAAACATGGCAGGTCTTAAAGCCAAAATATTTATCTGAACATCTATATTTAAAAAAAATGTTAAAAAACTTTCTGGCTTACACCAATGTTAACCAATCTTTATGCCCCGCATGACGACCATGTACGACATCAAAAAATAGGCTTTGCAAACGTTCTGTAATAGGACCGCGTGTACCGGCACCGATAGCTCGATTATCTAATTCACGAATCGGTGTCACTTCCGCGGCGGTGCCGGTGAAAAAGGCTTCATCTGCAATATATACCTCATCACGGGTAATACGTTTTTCTTGTATTGTCAACCCTAATTCTTCAGCTGCCAGGGTGAAAATCGTTGCACGAGTAATACCGGCTAAGGCGGATGTCAAATCAGGTGTATAGATAATACCGTCACGCACGATAAAAATATTTTCACCGCTACCTTCGGTCACATAGCCCTCATTATCTAACAATAACGCTTCATCATAACCACATGCCAAGGCTTCTTGTAAAGCCAGCATTGAGTTCATATAATTACCATTTGCTTTAGCTTTGCACATGGTAATGTTGACATGGTGGCGGGTATAAGAAGAAGTGCGAATACGAATTCCATTTTCTATGCCTTCCGCACCGAGATAAGTCCCCCAATTCCAAGCGGCGATCATGGTATGAACACGCAAATTATCAGCTCGTAGTCCCATACCTTCTGCACCATAAAAACACATCGGTCGAATATAGGCACTATCTAAAGCATTATCACGAACCGCAGCACAACAGGCTTCATTAATGGTTTGTTGATCATAAGGGATTGAAAGCCCTAAAATATGCGCCGAGTCAAATAAGCGGCGGATATGCTCTTGTAAACGAAAAATCGCGGCACCTGATTTGGTATGATAAGCACGTATGCCTTCAAATACTCCCATACCATAATGCAAAGTATGTGTTAAAACATGAACTTTCGCTTCACGCCAAGGGACCATTTTACCATCAAACCAAATGACACCGTCACGGTCTTCCATCCCCATTATAAGTTCTCCTATTTAATTGTAAATTTAATTGTTTGAATCAGAGTTAACAAAATTTTAGAATTTGCAGATTCGTCCATTCTGATTCAGACAACAAAATGTTTTGTATAAAGATACGTTTCTTAACTATAACTATTTTACACTATTTTAGAAATGGCATAACGATAAATACCCATGGATTTTGCAAATTTTGCTTGCGTCATTTTTAGTTATGGCATTGTATCTTTAACTACCCAGCCTACGCTTGCTCAGAATAAAAATCTATGATAGTTTGAAGTACACCAAGAATCTGTTCCAGATTATCAAGAAAATATTTTTTCGCATCAATCAGAATGGTTTTATTTTCTAGTTTCAGGAATTGCCACACTTCACCATTCGTCACACATCCAAAAATGGTTTCAATCGGTTGGTTTTCGGATTGGTTAAAAATCATGGCACCCATCATTTGTGCTACGCATTGCCCCATATTGTTTTCGATAATATTTTGCTTGGCTTCGACGAGGGCAAAAATAGGGGCTTGAATCGTATAGGTTCTAATCGCTTTGCTGATAATAAAATCACATTCTCCATTCAGCCCTTTGTCAGCATCGACATCTAAGTTTTCACCCGAAAATATCGTAAAAGTACGATGATTCTTTTCCATCATTTCTAATAAAATGGGGGTAATAATCATTTCTGAACGGGCTTTTTCACTTTTGATTGGAAGACAAGCACCTTTTTCTAAAGTTTGTTGTAACCAATCGCTGATTTCAAGATTTTTAATGGTGGGAAAAATGTTTTGTACTGTTTCTTGTAATTGGAATGCTTTTACCACCGTTTTAAGGGTGAATTTGCTGTAAGACATATTTTGAGTTCCTTATGATAATACCACTTGTCAGGTTTGTGAATCTTTAAAACTGGAATTAAGGAATGAACAGAATAACCCTCTTCAATCCTGTTCATCCATTAATCCGTGTCATCCTGTTCAAACCAATTTTTTGACAATTGCTCGCTTTAACTGAAAAGCGACAGTACATTGCTGAATCTTTTGATATTCTGAACGTCTACTTTTTTCTAATTGCCATAAATCATAAGCTTGTTGCATATTCAGCCATAACCTGGCACCATTACCCAAAAATTGTCCTAATCTCAGTGCCATATCAGGATTAATGGGTTTACGTTCATGAATAATTTTAGAAATGGCATAACGAGAAATACCCAGGGATTTTGCCAGTTCTGCTTGCGTCATTTTTAACTCTGGTAAAACAATTTCGCGTAACAACGCCGGCTATAAATCGCTCTCCGTCGGATAATAATGCCGAAATAAATTCGTCGCCTCTGCCGGTGATAATTCAGCCACCTCCAATGTAGTGACGACTTTGGTAAGTCGTTGAACCAAATAATCCAGGCACATTAAAAAAGGTGGTGAGATAGCCAATATAACCCTTACCGTTTCGGATAGAAATACGAAATACTTTTGGAGATAGCCCCCTTTCATTTGAGTCTTTAATCCCCGGTGATTTTTGGATGTGACCGTTTTTTTGATTACGAAAATGGGTAAGTTCTTGACGTTCATAGTCAATTTGACCAAATCCGACCCATTGGTATGGATTCTTTTCCCAGGGATGATTAGCATTTTTATAAATTTTAGAGGTATCAGGAAAAATTTGATACCAGCGAATGATTGCTTTTGGCGTTTTTTTAACGCTTAAATGGATTTGTTGTTCCTTTAAGGGGTAGATAGCCTGGGATATTTTCCAAGTTCTTTCATCAATACGAGATTGAATAATAACCGTAGCAAAACTGCTATTGGCTATAAAAATAAGCGAAAGGGCGATAAAAAAAGGGTTCATCAGCTTATATTTTTTTGAAGTGTTCTAGTTGTGAGTTAAAAGATGGTGGGTTGTTAGGAACGTGCATGAAATAACGAGGGCGATAACGAATGTTCGCCCCTACATAATATAAAGTTTCGTAGGGGTAATCCTCTGTAATAGACTCATTCACGTTCCTTAATTGCTGATTGCCATTGTGTAAAGCTCTGTTTAGTAACACAAGTGTCAAATCCATCAATCTTGGCACAGATGATGGGCAATTGAGCGGCTTTTTTAAAATTCTCCAGATGCTTAGGGTGGAGTATATAAATTGTATCATCTCTTACTTTGCCCAGCCCTATTTCTTCGCGCAAGGTTTGACAATATTGTCTGGTTTTTTCAGTGTCAAAACGGGCAACCATACTTGTATTGATAGTCATCCCGTGACTTGCTGCTAAGTATGAAAAAGGGAGATAAGGGGCAGCCGCTTCTCCACAATAGCGAGACTCAACTAAAGTTATGTGCTGATAATAGGGCATCGCCACTTTCCAATAAGCTAAATTTAAAGGATTATCCCAACCGGGTGAAGCTGTTGGATCCCAATGCCGTGCTGGATTATCACGCGCTTGCTGATGGAATTGATAAGCAGGAAATAAATCTAAAGTTTGAATAGCCAAAGCAAAACTGAGATAGAAAAGGGCTTTTCTGGGTGAATTGCGTACAATTAACACACTAATAATTAAAAAAAGTAGGGTGTAATTAACCACCCAAAAAAATCGACCCGATGATTGAAATATAGCGAGTGAATTGAGTAATTGACTTTGAATATCTATGAGTACCACACTGCCAATCGTTACCTTATTGCTCACCGCAAAAATGGTAAAGCCAATACAAACTATAATTAAGGGTAAATGCTTTTTAAGTGTGGCTCGTTGTACGCTGTTCAATTCATAGAGTACCCAAATACCCATCAACAATACACCAGCACCAAAATAATTAAAACCTTCACCTTGACCACTTGTGGCGTGTTGCATATCCCGAAATAATAATGAACCGCCTCCCATGGCATTGAACGGTGAGAGCAAATTCATTGAGTAATGACCCAAGTTAATACCGGTCATGTTTTTGTTCTCAATTAAAAAATAACCGGCTTGCCACCACATTAATAAGCATGTCAGTCCCAATAGTGCCAATTGCAAGAAAGCAGGAATCATTGTACATTTTTGATCAATTAACCAAAAACGGGCATAGAAAGCCGTTGCTAATCCAAGCAGCATCACTGTCAAATAGGGATGCGTTAAGGCACCTATAGCAATCAACAATATCCAGGATGTTAATGCTTGGTAAGGTGATGACTTGTCCCATGTTCTAAAATACATCCACAGCCCTGCGAGTAATAACCAATGGGCACAAAGTGCCTCATGCCCCAGGCGGTTAATTAAAACTGGACTCATCACGAAAAATAACGTACCGATAACTTGAATCAGTAGATTTTTGCTCACTAATCGTATGAGTAGGGCTGCAAAGACACCTTGCAAGATATAAGATATGAATATCCATAAACCAAGATATTGAAAATTCGCGGGTAATAACGCGCTAAAAGGTTTAAATAGCAAGGCAAGTAGTGGTATAGAATCGGTGTAACCAATAGAGGTACCAACTGGAAAAAAGAAGTTCGTAATTTTGCCTAAAGGCCATTGCCAAGGTTCATTTCTGAAAAAGTGCCACCCCATAAAGTGCCATCCCCAGTCCCCGCGCATTAACCAATCAATTTGGGTGGGAGCAACCATCTTTAAACCCAGTATGCTGACAAAAAACAGCATAGCCAGAGCTGCCCCCAAAGTCACTGTTATTATACTATGATTGTACTTCGTCACAATGTTTACTAATAAGAGGGCAAATACCAAAGAGACTAATAGCTGGGTACTCAGATTTTCTAAATAAGCATACGAACCAATCACTGCAAAGGCTTGGTTAAAAGGAAAAAGCCATTGTAGTGTTATAAAAAAGAAGCTAGTAATGATAATAATAGCTAACCATGATGTTAGCCAAGTGGATTTAATTTTCATATTTTGCTATTTAAATTAGGAACGTGCATGAAATAACTAGGGCGATAACGAATGTTCGCCCCTACATAAGTAGGTACGCATAAATATTTTAACATTTTAAATAGGGCTCCCCGCGTGTTTTGGCTGCCCACCAGCCGCAGCAAAGGCGTTGCACGAAAACCACCTTGCCCACCCTACAAAATGTTAATAAACTTTTGTGTACCTACTTACTATTACGTATATTTAAATAATGTTAAAATACTTTTGTACTACTACTTATTATAATTTATCTATAAAGTTTCACAAACTTATATTATTTAAATCACCAAAGTTTTGTGAGTTTAAATAGAAAAAAAAGGAAACACATTGTGATAAGCAATGCAACTCAAATATTAGAACAAACGGTAACCGTTTTTTCTAAAAGTTATCTGCCCATCAACCAAATCAATATCAAGCGAGCGATTATTCTTTTGGTGACAGAAAAAGCTGAACCACTTGATTTAGGCAACGGTAGTCAGCCTATAGCGGTACATTCGCCCACAATGGTATTTTTGGTACCTCAGCAGATTCGCTTGACTATTAACCATAAAGAAAAAGTGTGGCGAGTTCCAACCGTTAACCGCCGGGAGGTTTTACGACGTGATCGGCAAACTTGCCAATATTGTGGAAGTATAAAACATTTGACGCTTGATCATCTAATTCCTACCTCAAAAGGGGGAAAACATGCATGGGATAATATTGTGACGGCTTGTGAGCAATGCAATAATCGTAAGGGGGCTCGTACACCACAACAGGCGGGTATGGTGCTACGTCTTCAGCCTAAAGCTCCGGTACATCCCATTGTGGCTTTTGCTGAGCAATTTTGGCGTGAACATAAAGTGCAGATTGAGGGGATGGCTAATTGATAAACGTGATACGTAGTTTATTAGCAAGGCTAACCTTATCTGAGTTTCAACAAAAAAAATATCCCGCTTTTTGGCTGGTAAAACCCCGTTTTTTAAAAACGGGGTTTTTTTTTGGTTTCAATAATCCTAAAAGCAAATTCCAACGATTGACGATTTATTATTAACATTGACATTTTTTCGTCAATTCCAGATTTAGTTGATAGGTTTAGCATTATTAGATTGTTCCACAATATAATCATATTTTTTATCACCAGGGCGATAGAGTTGTGAATAATGCTTTTCATGATCATTTTCTTCTTCTACATAAAGTTTTGTATCCTTCTGTTGATTCTTACCAGCTTCTTCTTTAAACAAAAATCTAAATAAAGGTTTAATCGGTAAGAGCGCGAAAATGAGTATAAAAGCTAACCATAATATAAATTCCATCTTAAAAATATATTTAACCTATTTGAGCTTTGAAATATTCTTATCCCTAATTATAAAACAATATTCTAAATAATGGCACACATATTGTATAAACTTTTAACATCTCCTTATGTGTAGTTGGTTTAACCTCTCGTCGTGATTTTTGGGCGAGAGGTTTTTTTTTGCCATTTATAAACGACAATTTGGTTTTTTCCTTTTTACCGATGCTTGTTGGTAAAGTGACATAGCCCGATCCATTATTTGGTTTAAACGAGCAATGCGAGTGTCATGTGAAGGATGGGTGGAAAAAAATTCAGGTGGTTGTTCGCCATTACTACCTCGACTCATATTTTGCCATAAATTGACACTTTCTTTCGGATTAAATCCTGCTTTTGCCATTAAATATAATCCCATTTCATCAGCTTCACTTTCATGTACGCGGCTATAAGGTAAAAGAATGCCTACTTGCGCTCCTATCCCTAATAAGCCCATCAATTGCTGCCCCATCGGTGTTTTTATATCACCCAGGATTTGAACAATAGCCAAGCCCTGCTGCAAAGCAAACTCCTGAGAAACCCGCTCATTACTATGATTAGCCAAAACATGGGCAATTTCATGTCCAATCACCGCCGCTAACTGATGTTGATTTTCAGCTATTTTTAACAAGCCTGTATGTACACCCACCTTGCCCCCCGGTAATGCAAATGCATTAGCGGACTCATCACGAAATACCAGCACTTCCCATTGCTTTACCTGACTATTACTAATTTGAATAATCGCGTTAGCGATACAACTGACATAGCGATTAACGCTACGACTTGTTTCAATCGGTTTTTCCTCCTTGAGGCTTTGAAATGCTTGGCTACCCATTTTATTTAGTTCAGTGGGGGAAATCAGATTCAGTTGTGATCGTCCTAGCGGCGAGGTAGCGCAACTGATGAGTATTAATAGCGTTATGCTTATCAATATCAGCTTTTTTAGCATAAATTATCCCTTTTTAATTGTGAATTGTGTCAGTTTGAGTGTGTCAGTTTTATTATATTAACAATATATAAAGTTATAAAAAAGTCGATATCCAAAAATTATTAGATAAAGTGACAAATTGATTAAATTTTTGTAATATACTGAACGCAGGGGCAATTCTTTATGGTTGCCCTGAATAATTACCAAAAAATAAAACTTAGAAGTATTGTTGAACTTTTATATAACTGATAACTGATAACTGATTTATGAGCCATAAAACTAAAAAAGTTTACCGTTTTGCTTTATACGGGCTACCTGGCTCAGGTAAAACCTGTTTACTGGCAGCATTAGCGATGCAACGCCATCCCAACCCATTAGGTCATAGCTGCATTTGGCGGGTTTTTGGTTCTTCCTATTTTGATGAAGTAGAGTCCTATGTTGATGAGTTAGAAGATGATGCAATCCCTGTAGAAGAACTCAATGAACAAGATAAACACCTGCTCATCCGGCAGCGTAGCCAACAATGGATGAAAACGGCTATTCATAAACTTTCTGAACACGAAGTACCGTTACCTAATCCCACTTTTGATGAGCCTTTTGTGTTTGAATATGATTTCATCGCTTCCACTCATCAAACTTTCCGCATTGAATTAACTGACTATTCTGGTCAATTAATTGATCCTAGTCTAACTGAGAGTGAATTGGCAACTAGTTTGCGGCACAAATTTGCCGAAATGGATGGGGTTTTAATCCTGGCAGAAGCTCCCTTCATGGAAAACCAGCTAGTTCAAAAGACTCAAAAAGTGGAGTGTAAAAAACAAGTTTATGCCGATCTATATTTATTACAACAGGCTTTTAGCCTATTAAATTGTGAGAGAGAAAGTTGTAGCGTATTAGATATTCCCGTCGCCCTATTGATTAATAAATGGGATAGATACAGTAATATTGACTATACCAATCCGGCTAAAGAACAAAAAAAGCTGGTAAATTTACTCAATTCGAGTCCCCCGCCACCTCATAAAGGACTGTGTGATGTCTTAAAATTTTCAGTCACTGATGGCAATTTTAAAGTGTTTCCAGTGAGTGCTTTAGGTGCCAGTGAATGTGTGTTGCTTGAAGATGGTGACACTATTGAACAGCCTATACAGGTGAATCCGATTAATGCGTTTTCTTTAGAAGATGCTTTTATTTGGTTAGCCCAGCGGCGCAATGCTATTGATTTTGAAGAATTTGAAGAACGAACACTGAAATACCCTACCCGATATCAAAAAATAGGGCTAGAATTGCTAAATCGTTTTCCAAAATATTCAGATGAAACTAAGCAAATCCAGACTATTTTACAAACGGGCAAAAAAGTAAAGACAATACGTATTTTCTATACTATTATTGCGATAATCGCTCTGTGGCTTGTAACGGAAACATCATTGGATGTGATTAATTATACAAAACACCAAATTGCCGCAGATAGCCCGAATGCAACGCATGAACAATTGGGAGAAGCCGAAAACTGGTTGACTCAGTATATTGCAGCGCCCTATTTTCGACATCTGATTTCAAAAATCTTTTTCAATCAGGAACAAGCTCAAAATGTCTTAACCCAATTACAGGTGCACCGCGAAATATTCTTGTGGGAGCCAGTGAAAAAGGCTCTCCAGGTTAATTTACAAACTGCCCTGCTCCCAGCATCGACTTATTTGAGATATTATCCTTATGGCAAACATGCACAAGAAGCACTGGATATCAAACTACGCGCAGAATTTAGGCAGTTGAAACAAGCCAATGAAGCTGCTTTTTATCTACTATCTGCCCAGGTAAAAGAACACAAGCAGAATGTCAATAAACTTAATCAGCTCTTAAGAGAACTGCGTTATTTGCCGCTACACCCTCAAGCAGAAACGGAGGATATGCGCCAACAACGAATAGCACTTGAAAACAAACTGTCTGGACTATTATTACAAAAAGACATTGAGCAAAAAATGCAGGCTGGAAAATTCCTAGCCGCCGCACGACTATTAAACAACCAACCGGAAATCTATTTGAGCCTGGATTTCAAAGAAGATTTTAAAAAGGAGGTTCTTGGAAAAATAGAGCAGCAAGTCATCATTGCACTAGAAACCAATAAAAAATTAGATATTGCCGATAAGTTACTTAAGGAATATGCTAACGACTTTCCTAGCTCATTACAAACTAAAAAAGGTCAAACCAAAGTCGCTGCTTTGCAACGTAAAGTGAACGAAAGACAAGATGAACGCTTGTATGAAGCTGCTAAAAGATACAAAAATCTTGAACACGTTCAAAAATATCTACAAAAGGCTCCTTTGCAAATAATGTCAAAAGAGGTATTTGCTTACAAGGCTTTTCTAAATAGTGTCGATCCCAGTACGACACTTCATAAACTTCAACTGAAATTGCTACAAATTCATTGGAAAGATGTGAACGATTATGATAATACGATTAGCGTTTTTTTAAATGGCAAACGAGTTATTTATAATAACAAAATTCACGCTAAATACTACTCATCAATAGAACTCAATGATACCAGCCCGGTTTTTGTGGCTAAACCTAATGATCAGATAACAGTAACGGTTAAAATCGTCAATGAAGACTGGTTTTTTGATGATGATTATGGTCATGCAACTGTGGAAATGCCTCTTTTTGAATTAGCTAAGGGCTACAGTCTAACACTTCGTACTGATAAGGGGGTGAAAACAGGGGTTATTTTTTTTGAAATTGCAGGCTATCCAAAAGCACCCCCGTTGCCACAATGGCAGCATTCCGATGTTCTATAGATGTTCAGTCAAAATGTAGGTGGGCAAAAAAACATTTGCCTACCCTACGAAAATCCAAAAACTTGACAGGAATAGGAGAAAATCATCATGTTTGAAACACAAAAATTATGGATTGGTTTGCTATTAGTTGTTTTGCTTGGTCCGACTTATGCGCAAGATCGTGCTTTGCTAGTTGGTATTGATGAATATCAGTATGTCAGTCAGTTGAGGGGCAGCAAACAGGATGTCGAAGACATGCAGCAATTTATTCAATCCGTGTGGGGTTATCAATCTCAACAAATTCGCGTTTTAACCGACGCGAGTGCAACTCGTCGTGCTATTTTAAATGCCTTTGATGACTGGCTGATTAAGGGCAGTCATCCTGGGGATAGGGTGTTATTTTATTACAGTGGGCATGGTTATTACCAGCCCGATGATAACGGTGATGAGGGCGATGGGTTTGATGAAACCCTGTGTCCCGTCGAAACATCAGATGCCTATTCTATGATTCGGGATGATGAAATTAATGCCCGTTTGCAACAATTAAAGGGGCGGCAAGTGACAGTGATTATTGATGCCTGTCATTCCGGCACCGTGACACGAAGCTTGACAGTTCCTAAAGCGGATCCGACTATCAAAATGCCTGTTTTTAAAACCCCATTTAGAGGGTTAAGCCGTAGTTTAGCTAGAAGACAAATTGAGCAGGATGGTTTTACGGCGACTCAACAAAATGTGATTGCTTATAGTGCGGTTGCGCCTAACCAAGTTGCTTTAGTCGATATTGAAAATCCCTATCGGGGCGTATTTACCCATCGCTTTATTGAAGGTGTTCGGGATAAACGGGCTGATCATAATCAGGATGGTAAAGTGAGTCATGCTGAATTATTAGATTATCTACGCCACGAATCACAAGCTTATTGTGATAGAAATAGCAGGCAATGCAAAATGAAAGAGCTTAGTCCGCAATTGGAGGCTAAACCAGACTTGTTAGCTGCGGATGTTCGCACAGGAATAATAGCGAAAACGACAAATACGGTAACAGAAGTTACTAATGTACTCGCTCATGATAATGAGGCGCAATTGCAGATTGAAATGTTACCTGGAAAAGAATTTATTCTGGGTCAATCCATGAAAATCAGGGTAAATAGCGATCACAATGGTTATTTGTTATTGTTTGATGTGAATAGTACCGGTCATTTAACGCGCCTATTTCCTAATCAATACAGCGAACAACTGGGCAAAGAAGGCTATGTTAGTGCTGGGCAAAGCTTAACTATTCCCGATTCCCTTTATGGCTTTGATTTTATAGCTGAAGAACCAATTGGCAAAGGTTTATTAATTGCATTGCTGGTGGAAGATAAGCTGTCAAGCATACAAGCACTCATACCCACTGCATTTGAACAAATACACTCTAAACAAGCGCAAGCAGTATTACAGCAATTACGCCAGCAACTCAATCAGACTTTACAGCAAGATAATGCGGCTAATCGCCCAATACGTTGGTCCATTACAGTCATTGAATATGAGATTATGGGCGGAAAGCGTGGACTTAGGGGATAATTGTTATGACGCAAAGCGTCATTTCAATGCCATTAAGGAACGTGCATGAAATAACTAGGGCAACCATAAAGGATTGCCCCTACATCAATTATAAACATTAATGCAAAATTTAATTAAACAACGTTTTTATAAAGTCATTCCTCATCAGGTAGATTTTTGTTCTTTACGCTATTTAGAAGAGCGTTCTGAAAAACTCCTTGTGCGAAAAAATGTCGCAGAGCCACCTTTAAGTCGCCATGATGTTGGCGTTATGTTGACAGTCATTGATAAAGGGGGATTGGGTTATGCGGCGACGAGCGATTTAAGTGAATCGGGGCTACGTGAAGCGATGAGACGGGCGCAGTTGTGGGCTAAACGGGAAAAGACTGTGATAAATTTTTCAAAAGTGGCTATGCCACAAGAGCGAGGAAGTTATCAATCCGTGCTTGAAAAACCCTGGAATAGCCTCTCTATCGCAGACAAATTGGATTTACTACACAGTGAATCTGCCCAATGTTACTTAAATGATAAAATCGTTGATTGGCAAACCTCATTATGGTTCCTGCAAACAGAACAGTTATATTTAACGCATGAAGGCGGAGAAATTAGACAAAGTCACCAATATCTGATTCCGGAAATTCGGGTTATTGCTAATCAGGGGGTTAATACACAATACCGTACTTTTAGCGAATCCACTTATGGACGACAGGGTGGATTGGAGATTTTGGATCATACCGGCTTTGTCGGCAAAGGGCAACAATTGGCAGAAGAAGCATTGCAATTGTTAGCAGCACCTAATTGCCCTAGTGAATGTATGGATATCATGTTAGCACCCGATCAAATGATACTACAAATCCATGAATCTATTGGGCACCCGTTGGAATTGGATCGGATATTGGGCGATGAGCGCAATTATGCGGGTACCAGTTTTGTGACATTGGACATGTTTGGCACTTATCAATATGGTTCCCCGCTGCTGAATGTCACTTTTGATCCGACTCTTCCTGAACAATTAGCAAGTTATGGTTTTGATGATGAAGGTTTGCCCGCAGAAAAAACTTATATCATCCGTGAGGGTGTATTAAAAACACCGCTAGGAGGTGTCATGTCACAAGCGCGTACCGGTTTATCGGGTGTCGCTAATGCGAGGGCAATGAGTTGGAATCGCCCACCAATAGATCGTATGGCTAATCTTAATGTAGAACAGGGGAATAGTACACTTGATGAAATGATTGCTTCCATTGAACGGGGCATTTTTATGAAAACGAATTTATCCTGGTCCATTGATGACTCGCGCAATAAGTTTCAATTTGGTTGTGAATGGGGGCAATTAATTGAAAAGGGAGAATTGACGCAAGTGGTGAAAAATCCTAATTATCGAGGAATTTCTGCGACTTTTTGGCGTAATCTGAAAAAAGTGGGTAATCAGGAGACTTTTGAAGTATTAGGTGTACCCTATTGTGGTAAAGGTGAACCCAATCAAATTATTAGAGTGGGACATGCTTCGCCCGTTTGTCTTTTTACTGATGTTGATGTGTTTGGAGGCGTTTAATGCAAGACTATTTTTATGCACTGGCTGATTTTATGGATAAACAGTTACAAGATGATGAAGTGTACCTGTGTGAATTGACGGCAGAGCAATCTGAATTTGTGCGTTTTAATCAAGGGCACATCCGACAACCAGGCAGTGTAGAGCAGCGTTATCTTGAAATAGATTTGATTAAAAAACAGTGTTGTGTCACCGGGCAATTAGCATTGAGTGGCTCAATGCATACCGATCATGAACGAGTAGCCACTTTATTTTCAGAATTACGGGATAAATTGCAGCACCTCCAGGATGATCCTTATTTATTCTATGCTACTGAAGTACACTCGACAGAGTCTATTGGAACAAATCAATTACCGGCAGAAGCTTTAACAGAAATCGTGTCATCTGTCCAAGCCCATGATTTTGTTGGAATTTATGCATCTGGGGGCATTTTTACAGGTTTTGCTAATTCATTGGGGCAACGCAATTGGCATAGTTCTTATAATTTCAATTTGGATTGGAGCTTTTATCATAGTAAGGATAAAGCGGTCAAATCCGCTTATGCTGGCTGTCATTGGGAAACGCCTATTTTTCAAGACAAAATAACGCAAGCCCTGGCACAATTAGAAATCCTTAAACGCAAACCTCATACCATTACACCAGGACCCTATCGGGTTTATTTATCCCCAACTGCCCTATATGAAATTTTACAATTATTGAGTTGGGATGGTTTTGGGTTGAAGGCGCAGCGCACTAAAGCCAGTGCTTTGTTGAAAATGCTGGAAACACCAGCACAGCACCTACACAGCAGCGTCACTCTCACTGAAAATACTGCCCAAGGTATTGCACCTGCTTTCCAATCAGATGGATTTATAAGACCGGCACAAGTACCCCTTATATCACAAGGCGTTTATGATTCTGCTCTCGTCTCACCACGCTCCGCTAAAGAATATGGTGTAAAAACCAACGGCGCAAATGATGAAGAAACACCTCTTTCGTTTGACTTAGCGGCTGGTGATTTTCAAAAAGCAGATATTTTGAAAACATTGGATACTGGGATTTATATTAATAATTTATGGTACTTAAATTATTCTGATCGCGCCGCGTGTCGAATGACAGGAATGACACGCTTTGCCACTTTTTGGGTAGAAAAAGGGGAAATTGTTGCACCGTTAAATGTAATGCGTTTCGATGAAACGCTTTATAATATTCTAGGAGATAAGCTAATCGCTTTGACGAAGGAACGGGAATTTATCATTGAAACTGATACTTATGAAAAACGTTCGACGGGGAGTGCGCAATTACCGGGCGCATTGGTAGAAGATTTTAGTTTTACGCTTTGAAATAATTGTAGGGAGGTACAAATTTTTTCGTAACGACTCAGAGCAAGCACAAGGGTGTGCAGCCTACGTATGAGTATTGTTTTCTGCTTTCCACGCGCCTGCGTGGGAACCCAGTCCACGCTTTTGCTTAGGAAGCAGAAAATGAACTACTAATACAGCGGATTTTTGATAATTAGTACTTCTTGAAAGGCTTGTATAAGAGCCAGAATTACGTTCAATTAACGCCACGTAAAAAGATATGGAAATTTTATACGCTTTCCAAATTCATATAAAATAATTGGAAAAACGATGCCAAAAATAGTACCTATGAGCAAATGAACACCTACATGGTGTATATTGAACAACTTATACAATATAATTCTTATCCCTGAAGCAGAAAGCACATGAGCAACATAGATAGGCAGTGAAATATAGCCAATATATTTCAAAAAACTGAGCATATTATGGGTAGCTAAGTAGTTTGCTAGATAGCAAGTCAACAGAATACCAAAAGCTGCTAAGGGTAAGAAGATAAACTTATGCAGCCCGTAAAGTTGCAGAAATCCCAATATACCATGTACCGCAATAAACATGATCCCGAAAACAATGAAAGAGGGAATGGTATTTTTATTAGGTATTAATGACAACATATACGGCACGAAAGCTGCCCCAGCTGAAAAAAATATGAAATTCTTAGAGAACATGGGAATTCCAAGTTTTGAAAAATAGAGAAAAATAGAGATTAGCAGAATCAAATAAACATTTTTTAATAAGACGTATAATATGGCATACAACACGGATAAAAAAAACAACACATACAAGAACCAAAATTGTTCTTGGGGCTTGTAAAATATATAAAGTAAGTCACTGACTTCTTTAACATGATTTGTGTAGGGCGACATCAAAATTTGGATACTGATTTGTATAAAAGACCATATGAAATAAGGGTACGCTATAACTTTTATTTTTCCCAGGACAAATGGAGTTATGCGTTCTGTTTTTAGCAAACTGCGAACGATAAACAACCCGGATAAAAAGAAAAAAAGTGGCATGTGGAAGCTGTAAACTAAGTTATCAGAACAGTAAAAGAACACAGAATAAATATCTAAGCCAGCATTTTTGATACCTCTTAAAACATGCCCGTACACAACTAACAGTATGCCTATTCCTTTAGCATAATCTACCCATTCGATCCGAGAATGGGTAATAGTATTCTGATTAGCTATATGCATTTTGCACCCTATCATGAAATATTTGGCGTAGGGCGAACTTGTGTGTTCGCCCTTGTGAAACTATTTAGCTGAAAAACTATAGTATACTGCACACGGGCACAAACTGAACTTTTTTTATTTGAGGAAGGTGGGCAAAAAAAGACTTTGCCCACCCTACATAAAAGTTTAAATTATGCCCGCGTGCAGTATACCACGTAAAATCAATGTAAAATCAATTAATCCACGACTTCTCCAATGCGATTAACAACCGTTTCAAATAAGCGTTTCGCTTTAGTGGTTAGCGAATTTGACCATAAGTCAGGATTTCTGATAATTTGAGTGAGTTGTTTGGATAAGGTTTTATCTATCTGTTTTTCATTGACGACGAAACCTATCCAGGTGATAAGCGTTTTAACTTTTTCTGGGTTAAATCCAAAGAAACCTTCAGTTACTGGAACTTCTATGATATCGTAAATGAGAATATCATTAACTTTGGCTTCAGCAAAAGAAAGTTTGTCAATGGTGATGAAAAATAATTCATTATGTCCTGTCACCATTTTAATGAGTTCATGCTCTGGATCAGGCATTGTCACAAAACAGACTAAGTTTCGACGTCCAGAAAGTAAGCGATTGAGTTCCATCATAGTATCTTCTTCATGAAAAAACTCAATATCTTTCAACTCTGGATCAAGCGTCATCAAATATTGGAAAGTTCGCGCCGTGACAGCGTTTTTGTTTCCCACCGATATTTTAAGGGGTACTTCCTGTTTATCGGTGAGATCATGATAAGTGACTACGTTGCCACCTTTGTAGGCTGCACAAAAAAGCGGGACTGATAGAATTTTGCCCCCAAGTAAAGATAAGGTTTCACTTGGATCCTTATCCTCAGTCATGTTCAGTGCTGCGACATCAAGCTGGACCAAAGCCGCTAAAATTTCGCCATTTCTCACTTTGTCAATGTTTTCCTGGCTATTTGTCGAAGGTTCAACAATAGCCACATAATCATATTCTTGCAAAGCTTCGCTAATAGTTGGTACAATAGCTTTGACATATTCCCCATCGGAGTCACTGACACCGATCATGATGGTTTCAGCAGTTGCTCCCCAGGCTGTTCCTAGAAGCATGATAGCTGAACCTATCGTCAAGTATTTTTTCATAATGGTTGTTAGTTAATGGTTAATGATTTAGGAGGGTGTAATAATGCAAGATAAATCTTTTTCTTATGACACGCAGTTTCTAACTAAAAAGCAAAAGCAGCGACGTTACTCAAAATATAAAGGTTTTGAGTGGCAGCATGAGCCATCGCATGATAAAAGCTTCAATTGGGTAAAAGTGCCAAGATACCACGCAGGTTTTTCTTGGGAACAAAAGCAAAAAAATCGCGTTGTTTAATAGGCACGGCTTTTCCATATCTTGGTCACATCAACTTCATCACCGATTATCACTATCGTATCATTCTCTAATAAATGATGACGAGCAAATAATTATTTTATTGCAAGCCAGTTGAATTGAGTATTGTTTACAAGAACCTCAATATATTAAGTAGCTGGACATAAGTATTTTATCATTTTGTTGAAGCAACTGTTATGATATTATATGCGAATAAAATTTCATAAATCAAGTTATTACGTATTTTTAAAATAATGTTAAAATACTTTTGTACTACTACTTAAAAAAATAAGTTAGCCATTTTTAAATTTTATTTGGCAATTGCCAACATTTGATTTTTAGATATGGTTTAATAGCAGCCAAACTCTTGTTTTGTGGATGGCACGAGTAAGTTATTTTACCCTGAGCCCCGTTATTTTTTAAAACAGAATGTAGGCAGAGTGATAGGCATTTAACCCTGTGAATCTTAAAATCCGTTTTATCCTGTTCAAAATTATTATGTCATTTATAGGGCATTCCTATCCTGGTAAGAATGATGAATTAACGTAAGAATAATTAGAAAGAATTAGGAAAGAATTAGGGTCTGAGTAACATTAACTGTCACCATAAATGAGCTTAATTACTTTATGAATTTTTCTCTGACCCCAATTATTTCTAATCAACTGGAGCTAGAAAGTGAAAACATTATGGCAATAAAATCACCATTAATCAGTACTGTTGTATTAAATTGGAATCGGGCGGATTTACTTTTTTCCACACTGAAAAGTTATATAGAAACCATATCAGTCCCTTATGAAATGTTTATTATTGATAATGCCTCATCTGATAATTCTAAATCTGTGATCAATGAATTTTGTCAAAACAATCCGGATGCGAATGCGATATTTTTACCTAAAAATATCGGGGGAGAAGCAATTAATATTGGTTTCGAGAAGGCACGGGGCAAATATTTGCATATTAGAGTCAAATTAATAATTTATAGAAATAACCCAAAAAACTATCAATCAATATCTATACCTAATTGGTGATAAATGGTTCACGACATAAATTAATGTGACTCTGACCCCAATTATTCCATGTTCAAATATAGAAAAAAGGTCATATCTATTTAATTCATCAAGCACCCTAAAACAAGCAAAAGGACAGCATATAAGTAGTGGTACAAAAGTATTTTAACATTATTTTAAAAAGATGTAATAACTCTATTTATGAAATTTTATC
>QNES01000036.1 GCA_003645255.1 Gammaproteobacteria bacterium | reverse complement strand
CCCTTCCAAATAATAGGCATATTTGAACTATTGAGAGAATCTACTTTAACCCAAGTTGAAAAAGAAAACTCTGTCAAATCTAAACTATCATTATCTGGAACAGTTATTAAACTACCTCCGTCAAGAGCTTTGTATGCTAG
The DNA here is from genome assembly GCA_003645255.1 of Gammaproteobacteria bacterium. Lineage (GTDB taxonomy): Bacteria > Pseudomonadota > Gammaproteobacteria > Beggiatoales > Beggiatoaceae > QNES01. The sequence goes on along the minus strand of QNES01000036.1, from coordinate 29,237 downwards.
ATCAAGTTTTCCACTATCAAAAGAACCACCTAATATTGTACCATCATTACTATTAGTGGTGCTATCCAATCCCTTTTTGAAAAAATTTTCTAGGTCAAAAGAAATATTTCTTCAAATTCTATAACTTTAAAGGTTTCAGCCAATATAAAAATATTTTTGTCGGTTCATATTATCAATTGGGAATTAATAATTGCTAATTGAATTAGAAATTAATCTGCCCTACTGATGCTATATCCTTTTTTCGGGTTCCACGCGCCAGCGTCAATGCCATTGAGCCTACGCTTGCTAACCCAACCTACCTGGTAAAAAAATTACAACTCTTAATTCGCATTAACATATCAAAAGCGCCCACTTTAATGTCGCATCAAACCTGACAGGTTTCCAAAACCTATCAGGTTTAGTTGTTGAAGTTATTTTATGCACGTTCCTTATCAAAAATATCAAGTGTTTTTAACTTTTTATTTTTGATGTTTGGGAAATTTGTTCATAATGAGCCAAACAAGCAACAATATTTAACATATTTTGTACTCTGCCCTGAAATAAAGCTCAAATAGATTTATCCCAGGGCTAATTCATAAAAAGAAATACTATTTTTCAAAAAATAGTATTTCTAACACGCTAAGATTGAATAGTTACATTTTAACTCAGTTAATCTTCAGCTACAATAACAATTATAATTATTAATTCAAATGACTTATTAATATAGGAAATCCAATGTCTCATGCTAACGCTTTTAATACCATCCAATCCCTGTTAGAGCAACGTATTTTGATTCTCGACGGTGCGATGGGGACCATGATCCAAAGGCATCAACTGGAAGAAGATGATTATCGGGGGGAACGTTTTAAAAAGTGGGGTTGCGATTTAAAGGGCAATAATGATCTTTTGTCATTAACCCAGCCACAGATTATTCGGGATATTCATAGCCAATATCTTGAGGCGGGTGCTGATTTGATTGAAACGAATACTTTCAGTGCGACACGAACGGCTATGGCAGATTACCAAATGGAAGATTTGGTTTATGAAATTAATGTCGCGGGTGCCAAACTGGCGCGGGAAGCGGCTGATGAAATCGGAACATCTGATTATCCCCGGTTTGTCGCGGGTGTGTTGGGACCGACTAATCGTACTTGTTCCATTTCCCCTGATGTGAATGATCCCAGTTGTCGTAATGTTACTTTTGATGATTTGGTGGAAGCTTATTATGAAGCTACCCAGGGTTTGGTTGATGGCGGTGCTGATTTGATTTTGATTGAAACAATTTTTGATACTTTGAATGCGAAGGCGGCTATTTTTGCGGTACAAAAGTTTTTTGATGATCATCCTAATTCTCCTATTTTACCAGGGCAAGTTGATAATCCTCTTTCAAGGGATGTATTGCCCATTATGATTTCAGGTACGATTACGGATGCTTCCGGGCGTACTTTGTCAGGGCAAAACACTGAGGCTTTTTATAATTCGCTACGTCATGCCAAGCCGCTTTCTATTGGTTTAAATTGCGCCCTGGGGGCTAAGGAATTACGCCAATATATTGCAGAATTGTCAAGGATTTCAGAGACTTACGTTTCAGCGCATCCAAATGCCGGTTTACCTAATGAGTTTGGGGGTTATGATGAAACGCCTGATGATATGGCAACGGATATTGCTGAATGGGCGCAAAGTGGTTTTTTGAATATTATCGGTGGGTGTTGTGGTACGACACCTGATTATATTCGTGCTATCAAAGCGGCTGTTGAAAAATATCCGCCGCGCAAATTGCCTGATATTCCTATTGCTTGTCGCCTTGCCGGTTTGGAACCTTGTACGATTGATGAAGGTTCTTTATTTGTGAATATCGGTGAACGGGCGAATGTTACTGGTTCTGCGCGTTTTAAGCGATTGATTAAGGAGGTAAAATTTGATGAAGCCCTGGAAGTGGCGCGTCAACAGGTGGAAAATGGAGCGCAGATTATTGATGTGAATATGGATGAAGGGCTGCTTGATTCTAAAGCGGTAATGATCAATTTTTTACATAGGGTGGCAACGGAGCCAGATATTGCTAAAGTACCTATTATGGTTGATTCTTCCAAATGGGAGGTGTTAGAAGCTGGGCTTAAATGTATCCAGGGTAAGGGCATTGTCAATTCGATTAGTCTCAAAGAGGGCACCGAAAAATTTTTGAGACAGGCTAAATTGATAAAACGCTATGGTGCTGCGGTTATTATTATGGCGTTTGATGAGCAGGGGCAGGCTGATACTCAGGCGCGTAAGGTGGAAATCTGTCAACGTTGTTACCAGATTTTAACGGAACAAGTCAGTTTTCCGGCTGAAGACATTATTTTTGATCCTAATATTTTTGCGGTGGCAACAGGGATTGAGGAACATAATAATTATGCCGTTGATTTTATTGAAGCGATTCATGAAATTAAACAATCTTTGCCTCATGCCCTGATATCGGGCGGTGTTTCTAATGTTTCGTTTTCATTTCGGGGTAATAATCCGGTACGTGAGGCGATTCATTCGGTTTTTCTTTATCACGCTATCAAAGCGGGTATGGATATGGGCATTGTCAATGCGGGGCAATTAGCCATTTATGAGGATTTACCTGAAGAGCTTCGTGAGCGTGTTGAGGATGTTATTTTAAATCGTCGTGATGATGCGACGGATCGGTTATTGGAGATTGCGGATAAATATAAAACGGGGGGCAGTACCCAGGATAAGAAACAGGAAGCCGCTTGGCGCGATGCACCTGTCGGAAAACGCCTGGCATATGCCCTGGTGAAAGGCATTACTGATTATATTGATGCCGATACAGAAGAAGCGAGATTAGAAGCGGAACGCCCTTTACATGTCATAGAGGGACCTTTAATGGATGGCATGAATACGGTGGGAGATTTATTTGGAGTGGGCAAAATGTTTTTACCGCAAGTGGTGAAATCTGCTCGCGTGATGAAAAGGGCAGTGGCTCACCTCATGCCCTTCATTGAAGCCGAAAAAGGTGAAGATGATGCCGTCACGAGCGCGGGCAAAATATTATTGGCAACGGTTAAGGGCGATGTCCATGATATTGGCAAAAATATTGTGGGTGTGGTTTTACAATGCAATAACTTTGAAATCATTGATGTCGGTGTCATGGTACCGGCAGAGACGATTCTAAAAGAAGCCCGCAAACAGAATTGCGATATGATTGGTTTATCGGGATTAATTACTCCTTCATTAGATGAAATGGTACATATCGCTAAAGAAATGGAACGCCAAGGTTTTGAGATACCGTTAATGATTGGCGGGGCGACGACTTCTAAAGTGCATACCGCCGTTAAAATTGCACCGAATTATAGTCATCCGGCGGTTTATGTGCTTGATGCTTCTCGTGCGGTGGGCGTTGCACAAAAGCTGATTTCTCCTGTATTAAAGACGGAGTATGTCAAACAAATAAGTGCAGAATATGATCAAGTCCGCGATAAACACGCAAGTAAAATGGGAAGCAAACGCCGGACATTCACCTTGCAACAAGCAAGAGCGAATAAGTTAGTCCTCAATTGGGAAGAGTATACGCCCCCTGAGCCTGACTTTTTAGGTGTCAAACTATTTGGAAATTACTCTCTCGCAGAATTGCGTAAGCGTATTGATTGGACACCGTTTTTTAAGACTTGGAGTTTGTCAGGGCGTTATCCCCAAATTTTGGATGATAAAGTCGTCGGCAAGGAGGCGCGTCAACTTTATCAAGATGCACAAGTCCTGTTAGATCGCATTATTCAGGAAGAATGGTTACATGCTCATGCCGTTATGGGCTTGTTCCCGGCTAACAGTGTTAATGATGATGATATTGAAATTTACCCTGAAAACACCCAAGTTAGGGCAACATTACATCACTTACGGCAACAAATGCCCAAAACTCAGGAACAGCATAATCGGTGTCTTGCTGATTTCATTGCCCCTAAAGATAGCGGCGTTGCCGACTATATCGGTGCATTTGCTGTCACGACGGGGGTTGGTATCGAAGAACATCTTGCCCATTTTGAAAAGGTACATGATGATTACAACAGTATCTTATTAAAAGCCCTCGCTGATCGTCTCGCTGAAGCTTTTGCTGAACGGATGCATGAGCGAGTGCGACAAGACTTTTGGGGCTACGCTCCTGATGAGAATTTGACGAATGAAGAACTGATAAAAGAAGCTTATCAGGGTATTCGCCCTGCGCCGGGTTATCCCACTTGTCCAGATCACACTGAAAAGGCAACGCTGTGGTCCCTACTTAAACCCCATAAAGAGGCGGGTATCACGCTAACGGAAAGTTTTGCCATGCTTCCCGCCGCTTCTGTATCTGGCTGGTACTTCTCCCATCCAGAAGCACAATATTTTGGCATCGGTAAAATTGGGAAAGATCAAGTGGAAGATTATGCCAAGCGTAAAGGTATGACAGTGGCTAAGGTGGAAAAATGGTTAGCGCCGATTTTGGGGTATGCCATTTAAAATTTTTGTTGAAATACCAAGTTTTGGAAAAATTAATCATAAATTGTCGGATATTTTGGAATCCAAAGCGGTTGCGAAGGGAACCAGGGCAGCCCCTACAAACCAGCATGTATTCAGGGGCTGTATGGGCGAACTTGCGTGTTCGCCCTTAACGGAGTATGATGGTTGGTATTTAATCTTCATAAGAAGCGTTGATGCCTGGTGATTTAACTCAAGCAGGAACGCTTGACTTGATAATTTGAATTGTATAGTATTAACAGCTAACTTAAATAATAAGAATTGAGTATTCAAAAAATAGATTAAATTATAGATTAACTAATTCGATCTTTAATACTGTCATCACTATTAATGAATTTTGTCTGACAGACTGGTTAGTTGCGAATGTTATTATTTAACTTTCATTAAGAGCACCCATAACATTGTTTTGATATTAAGGAAACTTATGTACAAGCCTGAATTTTACCTACCGGTTCTGATAAAGCAATGAATCACATGTTGAGTCTAGAAATCAGATTTTTCAAAAAATCGGATTTCTTTTAAATTATCAATGTTTTTTTATCGAATTAAAATCCAAAAAGCGGGCATAAGTTTTTATTTCAAAAGGTTATATTTCGACAGGCTAGTATACAACTAAAAATTGACTAAATTATTTCACGTTCCTAAGAACATAACAAAAGAATAAATAATGACGACATCAGTAAAAAAATGGTTAAAGTATCATGCTGCAGAAAAACCTGTAAAACTAGCGTTTTATGTTTTCTGTCTAGCAGCCTTGATTGTCATGACATTATCTGTGCCATTTTACATGGAAAATTTTTGGAATTTTTTAGGAAATATCTTAATAGAAGCTCATGGATTATTATTTGATCTTCTCGTTTTAGGCGTATTCGTTCTATGGCTGCAAAAGCTTGGTAAATTGGAATTGATTGTTAGGAGGTATAGAGAGGAAATAGAGGATTATCTTGGGTGGAATGATGAAAGGGCAATGTATAAAATTCTTGCAAATATCAAAAGACTTAATCGTCATAATATTACTAACATCACTTTGACTGAAGCTTTTCTTAAAAACGCTTATTTGGTAAAAGCTGACTTAATGGAAGCTAACTTAGAGGCAGCTGATTTGAGAGATGCCTACTTGATGGATACAGATTTGACAAATGCTAATTTGATAGGTGCTAATTTGATGGGCGCTAATTTGACAGATTCTAACTTGACGGGTGCTGATTTAAGCAGTGCAGATTTGAGGGGAGCTAAATTGGGAGCTAACCTATCAGATGCTAATTTGAAAAATGCCATATATGATAAGATGACAAAATGGCCAGAAGGCTTTGATTATGAAAAAGCTGGGGCTATATTATATTTTTTGTAGTGTAAAGTTAAGATATTGAACATAATCAGATATTATTTTTGTGATTAAAGACTGAATATCGGCATGGCATGTGTATTTTTATTCAATTTTATTGCTTATCAATGCTGTGGCACTTTTGGCGTTACTGGCATTTATCGTTTTAAACTTACAACAGCAAGCGTAGCATGGTTTTGGTGGGTTTTACTACCCAGCCTACTTTTATACAATAGACTTGTTCCTTAATAAGCGTAAACCCTTGAAAAGAATAAATATAAAAACATTATAAATCAATAACTTAGCTTATTCAGGAACAAGTATAATTATATAAATAAAAAGCCTAATGGTTGTCTTCAGTTGTTTCGTGGGTATGAGGTGGGTGTATGATCCTATCCATAAGTGCAAATAACACCCCAGAAAATACGAAAGTCATGTGGATAACAACTAACCAGAAAACATTTACTTCCCATAAAACTTTGCCTGCCATAAGTTGTTCTGGATCACCCCTTTCGGAAATGCTAATGAAAACTTTTAATAGTTCAATCGAAGAAATGGCGACAATTGAACCTATTACCTTGAGTTTAAGACCTGCATAGTCAACTTTACCCATCCATTCTGGTTTATCAATATGCTCTTCCGCCACCTCAATTTTCGATACAAAATTTTCATAGCCACTAAAAATAATAATCAACAGCAAATTCGCAATTAGGACGATATCAATCAATCCTAATATGTGCAAAATCAAATCCGTGCTGGATATAGAAATAATATCGGGTATGATAACAAAGAGCTTTTTAATGAACTTTATCAATAAAATTACCAGGGATCCAATTAAGCCGATATAAAATGGGGCTAACAGCCAGCGACTTTTAAATAGTAATATTTCAATAAACCCTTCAAGTGTTTGAGTCAATTTTATAGATATTAATTTAACCTTTGACATTAACTTAACCTTTAATAATCAATTTGGATAAGATTCCAATATTTTTTTTAGAACAATGTGTCTTCGTGGTGGGCGTATTGCATAAGGATATATTAGCATATAGCATTTCACGTTTGAATAAACGACATAACAAACCTTAAATAATAACTATGAAATCAAATACCGTTCAAACCTATTTTCAAGCTATTTCCCAAGCCAATACGGAAGCCGCTAAAAAGGAATTATTTCAAACTTTGCTGACTCGGTTATTTGATCATGATGCGGTGGCGACAACTATTATTGATAACCTGAATTTGGGGACGGAAAAAACCATTTTTAATATTCCCCTCAAAAATCGCCTGAAAACCGGTTTAGTTTTTAAATAACTCACCCAAAATAATATACCAGTTAAGGGCAACCATCAAGAATTAACCCTATAATCATTATAGTTATATTTCACTTATTATCGAAGGCGACATTTTTGTATTTTTGACCGACTTTTAACGATGAAACCGGCGCATTTAACGATTTTTCAACCTTATTAAAACCTTGCGACACCAAAACTTTTTCCACTTCCTGCAATTCGCCGGGTATGCTCCCCAATTTTGACCAACCATTAGTATATTGGCTTTCACCAATCAACAGCGCGTAACTCCCTGAATATGAAGACAATATTTGCGAGCCAAGCACTGAAGTAGAAGTAGATGATGATGATTGTCCAGGCTTCACAGGCGTATACGGCACAGATTCATCCGTTAATCCACCAGGATCACGTTACCCTCCTGGTTTGATCGGAGCGCAAGCCGCTAAGACACTTAATCCAATCATCAATAAAATAAATTACAAAATGTTAAATCAGTTTAACATAAAAAGGGAATGGGGGGTTAAGTCAGGGCGAACATTTATGTTCGCCCTACAGTCCCTGAATACAGGAGATTTTGTAATGGCTTTTTCCTCATACCCACACAGCAAAAATCTCTTTATCTTCAAACTGAATCAGTTCCTCTTTGTAACTTTTGCCCTTGTTAAAATCATAAATGAGTAGATAGCCCTGTTTAAGCGAATAAATGTCCAGATAATCACTTAACTGTTGCAAACCCAGTTGATGATATTTCTGCCCGTACCACCGTTTTAGCTCAATGACATACCGTTTATCTTGATAAGTGATCACGATATCCATGCGATGTTCATCTGCTACAGTGGGCTCTTTGAACTCAAAGCCTTTACCATTCAAAATGGGTTTGAGAAAGGCTAAAAACAATAATCGCCCTTCTTGTTCCAAAAATTTGACATCCCGATGAGAATAGTTTTCCTGCATAAAGGCTTGAAATCGCTGTAATACCAGCTTAACATCCAAACCTTCAGCGGTATAATATTCAGGTCCGCCGAAACCATTAATGTCCCCATATTGTGTTTGCATGGATTTTGAAAGCATGTAGGCATAAATCCGTTGCTCGAAAATGCGGTTATGGATATGACAGCGTCCCTGCTCTGAGGGTCTCAAGATACCATATAAATGAGCCAAGTTAATCACTGGGTTTGAAATGGTAAACTGGAGACTTTTGCCATTGATGACAATATAGAAAATCAGCTCATACAAGGTTTGATTGTTTTCCAAATTTTTGACTAAACTATCAAATAGTGTCGTCGTGTAGGCATCATCCACAATCATTTTAAAAGCCGCTTCCACATCATCAAGTAACCAATTTTTATTAGCCCGATGGGGGATAATTTCCTCATCGATAAATTTACACAGCTTACTAACCAGGTAGGGATAACCTTCGGTATAGTAATATAATCGCTCCGCAATAGCCGAGATGTCAAGTTGTATCTGCTTATCGATGCTATAATCCTGCAACATTGTATCAATCTCATGCGGCGCAAAACTTAAATCAACCTTAAAGTCAACCGCAATATTCCAAGGGCTGTTGTAGCCTGAAGTTTCATCAGGGCGAATCTTTCGCCTAAGGGTTTTTATATCATGCACCCCGGCTAAAATGATTGATTGGAAAGTATCTTCACCATCGTCTCGAAGCAGGTATTTATTCCGTAACAAACCTAAAAAATCTAGGAATAACTGATTATTACTGCTTTTATCCACTTCATCTATCATCAATACCCACGATTTGGTGGGCATCGTTCCCACCAACTTCGTGATGAAGCGAGATAACGCAGGTAAATTAGTGATCTCCGAGCGATGTTTTTCAACAAATTGGCTGAGAACTGAAAACTTTAAAAACTCAAGCCGATGAGCTATCAAGATTAGAAATTCCATGATAAAGCGTTCTGGGTGCTGATAGGCATCGCTATCTATTCCCTCAAAGCTAATCTTTACCGCCACATAATCATCTCGCAGATTCAGTGCTTTGTCCAGCATAAACAGGGTCGTTGTTTTGCCAAATTGACGCGGTCGATTGATGGTGAAATATTCGCCATATTCCACAAGTTGAATAACTTGCTTAAGTTTGACAGATGTATCAACCATGTAATGTCGATTAGGAATACAGAGCCCTGTATCATTGAATCTTTTTTGCATCATTTTCTCCTTGTTATGTTTGGATTTTTTGTCCTGTAGAAAGATTTTTAATACAGGGAAATTATTTCATTTCTCATTTAAAATTTTGTCGCTTCCAAATCATCCTTTTGAGGGATAACTACTTCAGACGCTAAACTAAGTTTTTGGGGTTTTAACCCCGATTCAGATTGTTTAGGTTCATCATTTATGTTTTGTGTGCTTTGCGACTGACGTTCCCATTTTACTAAAAACAAAAGTTCGAGGGCAATGAAAATGAAAATGATACCTAATAAGGGGCGATAAAATAACCAAGCAAAGGCAATAGTAATAAGAGACAACACGAGTGCTAAAATAAAAGCCATAAAACTGCTGATTAATCCAACGATGTAACCTAAAACGGGTATCACCACCGCTAATATTCCCAATACTCCGAAGATCATCAGTAAACCCAAAAACATCATCGCAAAACCCACAAGACGTAAAATCCATGTCACAACAATATTGTTCCATTGGGCATGTTTAAACAAAGTTTGGACATCCACAACACCATATTCAAACAATTCAATGTCTCCACCTGCTTCAGTCGTATAAGCCGTTAGGTACGATTCAGATTGTTTAGCGACAATACTGATAATTGTAGGTAAAACGACTTCAAATTTGATGCGTAGCTCGCCGATTTGAGGATGAACGGGATTTTCACCAACATAATAATTGCCATAATTTAAACGAATTTTTTTATCCAACAATTTAATTTGCGAAGTATCAAAAGTTTCAGCACTGATAGGCAAATGCTGGTAATTGTTTAAATTTCCAACCAAGTTAGAAGACAGCGTAAATTTTCCGATAGTCACTTGTTCAGCAATAAATATGCTTCCTTCAACGGGCAGAAAAGAGGGATTAACATGACCTTGCGATTGATTAAAATGGTTAGATTCAATCAAGTTTTTTGACCATATTTTATGATAGCTATAAGTTGTGACGGTTTCAGTATCCCCTCCCCACTTTTCCCGTGTTTCAGACTGCTGAATTTCCTGCCACTGGTACATTTCCACCACACGTTGTAATTTAATGACATTGGGCACCGTCACACCAAACATATCATCAATTAAAGTTTCATCAGTTGTTGCTTTACCGCTGAGATAAACGAGTTTGCCTTCATAAAGAGAAGAAATTTGATTGGCATTAATTGGCATCACAATACGAACACCGCCTTCCAAAGTTTGAGCACGTAGCACCGCCCTGCCTTCATTCCAAAATAGCAAAACAAATGCGCCCCAACACAAAAAAAAACCAACCACTGCAGCGAATAATGCATTTTTAAGGTGTCCCCCCCATAACTTTTGAGTGGCAACAGTATAAGAATTCGACATGTTTTAGTTTTCCAAATTGCCATCTTTGAGACCGTCAGTCGGCATTCGTTAACAGTATTAAGGTATAATTTTAGCATACAAATCATGCTCATCAGCCCTTATCACTTTCACATTAACCCATTCTCCTGACACTAAATCCCAATCTTCTTGATTATCAATCATAACCATGCCATCTATTTCAGGGGATTCAGCAGCACTTCGAGCATAAATGACTTCAGGTGTGACCTCATCTACCAGGACCATCACAGTTTGATTGATTCGCTCTTGAAGTTTATTGGCACTAATGGCTTTGAGTGTTTCCATCAAACGCGCTAAACGTTCTTTTTTAATTTCAGCCGGTACCATACCAGGTAATGTATTAGCCGCTGCCCCTTTCACAGGAGAATAAGCAAAAGCGCCCACGCGATCTAAACGAGCCGCCTGGATAAAGGCTAATAACTTTTCAAAATCAGCTTCGGTTTCACCTGGAAAACCAACAATAAAAGTACTACGCAAAGTAATGTCGGGACAAAGCTCGCGCCAATGAGCAATACGGTGCAACAGATTTTCACTATCTGCCGGGCGACGCATCGCTTTAAGAATAGAGGGGCTGCCATGTTGTAGCGGAACATCCAAATAGGGCAAGATTAAATTTTCTGCCATTAATTCAACCAATTGGTCAACGTGAGGATAAGGATAAACATAATGCAAGCGTACCCAGACACCTAAACGCCCTAAATGCCGAGCTAATTCAACAATACGAGTTTTGAGTGGACGACCTTGCCACAAATCCAGGCGGTATTGGGTATCAATACCATAAGCAGCGGTGTCTTGAGAGACGATTAACAATTCCCGTACCCCCGCTTCAACTAGACGTTCTGCCTCATTAAGTATCTCAGCAATCGGGCGGCTGACTAATTTGCCACGCATAGTTGGGATAATGCAAAAAGTACATTTTTGATTACAACCCTCAGCAATTTTAAGGTAAGCATAGTGACGAGGTGTGAGTTTAATACCGCCAGGGGGAACTAAATCACTATAAGGATCAGGCTGTGGCGGTAATTCAGTATGGATCACTGCCATCACTTCATCCAAACTATCCGGTCCAGTCACGGCTAATACTTCTGGATAGCTTGCCTTAATCATATCAGCCCGCGCCCCTAAACAACCGGTAACAATGACTTTGCCATTTTGGCTTAATGCCTCACCAATCGCTTCTAAAGATTCTGCAATAGCATCATCAATAAAACCGCAAGTATTGACGACGACGAGTTTTGCTTCTTCATAGTGAGGCGTAATTAAATAACCTTCAGTACGTAATTGAGTTAGGATACGTTCAGAATCGACTGTCGCTTTTGGACAACCGAGGGAAATAAAACCGATTTTGTGGAGAATAGGGCGCATGTACTTTAAATATTTCTAGTTATCAGTTTTTAAGAAAATTTTTTAAATCTGTTTTTGAAAATCGCTAAAATTTAAAATTGGCGAAGCTATTGTAGAAGAAATAGCATTTTTAAAAAAATAGTATTTCTAATGATTAAATGATATTATAATTTGTCGAAAAGTGGCTAGTACAAACTCAAATTTAGAGTTTGTTTTTCTTAACCGCTACAATTTTTTCATTTAGGGGCGAACCCGTGTGTTCGCCCTTCAATACCAATAATAATTAAACACAATTAATGAATAAAAAATTTCCCTACCCTATCAAACGAATAGGTATTATAGGCGGTGGACAATTGGCTAAAATGTCTGCCCAGGCTGCTAAACAAATGGGGTTTTATGTCACTGTATTGGAACCAACACCAAAATGTCCTGCCGCTCACATTGCAGATGAACAGATTGTCGGGAGTTTGTATGATGCTGAAAAAATCAGAAGGCTTGCGAATGTCAGTGACGTGTTGACTTATGATGTTGAACATATTGACACGGAAACGCTCAAAAATCTGCATCAAGAAGGTTATAGCATTTATCCATCACCAAAGGTATTGGGCATTATCCAAGATAAATTAAAGCAAAAACAAGTGTTGGCTCAACATGGCGTACCCGTGCCACGTTTTGAAGCAATTGATAATTTGACAGCTGAAATTTTGGCTAAAACACATTTTCCGATTGTGCAAAAAGCGCGTAAAGGGGGATATGATGGTAAAGGTGTAGTCGTGTTGAAAAGTCCAACAGACGATGTCTTGCAAACGCCTTCTATGCTTGAAGAATATATTGACTTTTCCAAAGAATTAGCTATTATTATTGTGCGAAGTCCAACGGGAGAAACGACCTGTTATCCCGTGGTAGAAATGGTTTTTGATGATAAAACGAATATTTGTGATATTGTCGCAGCACCTGCTCAAATTGATCCAGCAATAGCAGAAAAGGCGCGTCAAGTTGCCCTACATGCTATTGAAGCCTTGGCGGGAGTTGGCGTATTTGGAGTAGAAATGTTTCTTACCCGTGATGGGCAAATATTAGTCAATGAAATTGCGCCACGACCGCATAATTCAGGGCATTACACGATAGAAGCTTGTCTCACCAGTCAATTTGAGCAATTGATTCGAGTGATAAGCGGATTACCGCTTGGCAAGAGTGATTTATTGAAACCGGCAGCCATGCTTAATTTATTAGGTGAAGCAGGTTATACTGGCGATCCCCTGATTGAAGGTTTACCGGCAGCTTTAGCGATACCTGGTTTATCCTTTCATTGGTATGATAAAATGACCACGCGCCCTTTTAGAAAAATGGGGCATATCACAATTTTAGATGACTCGTTGGATCGTGCCATTACGAGCATTCAAGACATTAAGAATATTTTAAAAATCAAGGCTCAAAAAACAATATGACTCAAACAAACGTAGGCATCATCATGGGCAGCGATTCAGATTTGCCCGTGCTTAAAGAAGCAGCAAATATATTGAAAGAATTAGGAGTAAGTTATGAATTAACCATCGTTTCCGCTCATCGCACCCCTGAACGTTTATTTACTTATGCCAAAGAAGCTGAAGCGAAGGGCTTAGAAGTGATTATTGCCGGTGCCGGCGGTGCAGCCCATTTACCGGGTATGATTGCCGCAATCACCCCTCTTCCCGTGATCGGTGTCCCGGTCAAAACTTCTAGCTTACAAGGACTGGATTCTTTATTATCTATTGTACAAATGCCTGGCGGTGTCCCGGTTGCCACCGTTGCGATTAATAATGCCAAAAATGCAGGTATTCTCGCCGCGCAAATTATCGGTGTTAAATATCCGGATATTCGCCAAAATGTTAAACAGTATAAAGCGAATTTAGAAAAAATGGTGACAAAAAAGGCGCAGCATTTAGAAAAAGTTGGCTATGAGAGATTTTTGGCTAATTAATGTCAAAATAGCGTGTTAAAAATCCGATTTTTACTGATTTTAAAAAATATTAAAATATTTATCTACATATAATAAGTCGGTGAAAATATAATGCTAAATTTAGCAGCTGCAAAACAGTACGAAAAAGATTTTTATGTTTGGCTGATGACAAATGTCGAATTATTACGACAACGCCGTTTGACAGAAATTGATGTGAATAATATTGCGGAAGAACTAGAAAGTATGGGTAAGCGTGATAAACGTGAATTATTGAGTCGTTTGAAAGTTTTACTGATGCACTTGTTAAAGTGGCAATTTCAAAAAAATAAACGTTCAAAAAGTTGGAAAAGTACGATTAATGAACAACGTGAACAAGTCGATTTAGTATTAATTGATAGCCCTAGTTTAAAATATCAATTGATAGAAAAACTTCAAGGTGCTTATTGTTTAGCACTGAAAGCAGCCATAAATGAAACAAATTTGCCAAAGAAGACTTTTCCAGATAGCTGCCCATACTCTTTAGAACAAGTATTGGATGATGATTTTTATCCTGAATAACAAATATCTTTTAAGTACTCCTATCCGCCGTAAGAATAAATTCTGACGGCTAACAGCTAAAGTCGGCTAAAGCCGACTAATGAAGGAGAACATTTATTCTAGATCAGATGAGATGTGTATAGAGTAGCGCGCTGGCGTGGTAACGAGGATAAAACATTTTCAGTTCATCTTATTAATCTTTAAATCCTGAAAATTCTGAAATTCTGAAAATCCTGATTCTAACAATTAACAATTAATATGAACATTTTACAACTTGAATTAACCGCCTTTGGTTTTTTTACCGATAAAACCTTAGATTTTTCTACCGGATTACCCGGTTTACATGTACTTTATGGACTAAATGAAGCGGGCAAAAGTACCCTACACCGTGCTTTGACACATTGGTTTTTCGGATTTCCAGCACGAACTGCCGATGCCTACCTCCATGCGAATGATAAATTACGTATAGGAGGACGCTTGATGAATAGCGAAGGTAAAGAATTAATTTGTTATCGGCGCAAAGGGCGTAAAAATACGCTGCTTGATGTCAATAATAAGCCCTTAGAGGAAAAATGCTTGCAAGCCTTTTTAAGAGGTATGAAAGAAAGCCAATTCACTGCTTTATGTTGCTTTAACCATGAACACTTACGGCAAGGCGGTGAAGATTTACTGAATGGAGGTGGCGATGTCGGTGAAAGTCTATTTGAAGCAGGTACTGGCACCTTAAAAGTGCATGATGTTTTAACAGAACTTGATAAAGAAAAGAGTGATTTATTCAAACCGCGTGGTAGTAAGCCATTGTTAAATCAGACGATTCGTGTTTATAAAGAAGCCTGTAAACGAATTGCTGACACCTCATTATCTGCTGATAGGTGGAGCGAACAAGCTAAAAAATTGGATGAAGCACAGCAACAAAATACACAATTCACTCACCAACTAAAAAAGTTCCGTGCAGAGCAAAATCGCTTAGAACGTATCAAACGTACTCGCCCCCTATTGCAACGGTATCGGGAACTCAAAACAAAATGGACTGAACTTGCAGAATTCATTTTATTACCAGATGATGCTGCATCAAAACATTTTCAAGCCAAACTGGCTTTACGTACTGCAAAAGCGCAAGAAGAACAAGCAGGGCAAGATATAGCTAAATTGCAGAGCCAAATTGATGCAATCAATATCCCCCAAGCCTTGTTAGCACAAAAAGCTAAGATTAATGATTTACGAGAACGCTTGGGAAGTCATCAAAAAGCCGCCCGTGATTTGCCTGGTGTGCGCACCGAAATGCGAACGGTGGAAAGTGATGCCAATGCCCTATTACGGCGCATTTATCCCCAATTGGATTTAGCCGATGTTTTCTCAAAACTCGCCATCACCAATCCACAACGTGAATATCTAAAAAAACAGGCAACACACGCACCTGCATTGCATGAAAAACAAAGCAGCATTAAAAAACGCTTATCAGAAATAACAGAACAATTAATTCAACAACGCAACGCTTTAGATGCATTGCTAATGGTACCTGATCTAACCTTATTAAGGGCAACTTTAAGTCGAGCCTGTCAATATGGCAATTTAGAAGAAATACAGACAAAAGAAGAGCAAGCATTCCGTTTATTAAAGGAAAGGGCAGAAATGGGTTTAAAACAAATCGGTTGGACTCAAGATTTAGCCGCATTAGAAAAAAACCTATTACCCAGAATGGAAAGAATTGACAATTTTGTTCGCCGCTTTAATGAACTTGAAAATGATCGGCAACGGATTAAGGAACGGCTCTTAGAAGCACGACAACGGAATGATCGTTCCACACAAAAAATTAACGCGCTTTCTTGGGCTGGGGAAATTCCCACAGAAGAAGCTTTGGAAAAAGCGAGACAAGTTCGCCAAAAACACTGGCAAAAAATTAAAAAGTTAAAATCCCCTCGTTCATCAGCTAAAGGTGGAAATAATCCTTCCCTTTCCCTGTTTGAAGCCGAAGATAGCAAAATTTATCCTTTTGACAGTCTAAACACGCATAGTACCAAAGGGGATAGTGTCAAAAAGGCAGAAATCGAAGTATTTGAAGCTTTTGAAGAAACGATGCTTTACAGCGATGAACTGTCAGATCGTCTGCGCCGCGAAGCCAATCGTGTCGCTGAATATACCATGTTATTAGCAGAACAAAAAAGTGCTCAACGCGAACAAGAACAACAAACTAAAAAATGGCATACTGTAGAAGGCTTAATTAACAAATTACAAAGCGAATGGGAAGATAGTTGGAAAAAAACGGATATTAAACCCTGGCTACCCGCTGAAATGCGGGGCTGGTTAAACGATGCACTTGGTTTACGCCAACAAGCGGGCATCTTGCGAGAACATCGCCAACACCTAACTGAACAACAACAATTAATCACCGCCCTTTGTCAAGAATTAATCCAAGCACTCACTTCCTTAAAATCCTTCGTCAAAGGAACGATATTGACGCGTCTACCTGATTTAATTGAACAAGGTCATGCCTGTGTCAATGAGGTAAGCAATCTACAACGTCAACGCGAAAATTTACACTTAGAAATCAATAACTTACTGAGAGAACAGCAACGAACACAAACTGCTCAACAACAAGCCAATAATGCCCTCAAACAGTGGCAACTTGACTGGGCGCAAGCCCTTATACCACTACACTTACCACCCGATACCCCACCGGAAACCGCCCGTAATGTGCTCAATGACTTAGATCAAGTCTTAAATAAAATTGATAAAGGCAATGGTTTACGACGACGGGTAGAACTTATGCAAAGAGATGCGGACCGATTTCGGCATGAAGTAGCTGCTATTGTCCACAAAACGGCTCCCTCATTAGTAAATGAAGCGGCTGAACAAGCGGTACCCGCATTATCTAACCAATTGAGTCAAGCTGAAAAAGATTTAACACGCACGGAACAATTACAACAGCATTTACACGCGGAACAGCAACGCTTAATGAATGCCGGTCAGCAAGTTCAAGCCTCACAAGCGCATTTACATACCCTGTTAGAACAAGCGCATTGTGACGATTTAACGACTTTAGAAGAAGCCGAACAAGCTTCCTTACATAAAAAAGAGGTACAACAAGATTTAGACGAAGTGGAACAACAATTGTTAGAGCAGGGCGAAGGTATGTCATTAAGCGATTTAGCGGAAACCGCCGCCACAGTGGACATAGATCAATTACCCGGTCAATTACAAAGTTGCACCGAACAAATTAAAGAATTAGAACAAGAACGCTCTAGCATCGACCAAAGTATCGGAGAACTACGCACCCTATTAAAACAAATGGATGGTAATGCGATAGCCGCTCAAGCAGCCGATGAAGCCCAATTAGCTTTAGCTGAAGTCGAAGATTTAAGTACACGCTATATGCGATTCCATTTAGCCGCCTCAGTACTACGAAAATCAATTGACCGTTATCGTGAACAAAATCAAGGACCACTGGTAAAACGAGCGAGTGAATTATTTCAACGCCTCACTATGAACCGTTTTTGCGGATTAAAAACCGACTATAGTGGTCAAAACGATCAGCCGATTTTAGTCGGACTGCGTACCCAAGATAATGTCCATATTCCAACAACCGGCATGAGTGACGGCACACGCGATCAACTTTATTTGGCACTACGCTTAGCCAGTATTGAACGTTATATTGATAAAAACGCACCTATCCCATTGATTTTAGATGATATTCTCATTAACTTCGATGATGAGCGTTCCAAAGTTACCCTTGAAATACTAGGCGAATTATCTCAACAAACACAAATTTTGTTCTTAACTCATCATTCACGCCTAGTCGAATTAGCGCAAGCAGTTGTATCTGATAACTCTTTAATCATGCACAAATTGTAAAAATAGGTTAAAGTCGTTAAAGTCGTTTTTCTGTTTGTGTTCTAGAGTCCAAAGCTTTAGCTTTGGACTTCTTTAATAATTGATAACTAAAAAAGATCAACAACATGAGACATTTTCATTCTTACGGACCGGTCGATTGTGAATCCCATTTCTGTGTAAAACGCCAAGAACTGATTGCGCAAGGTGTTCAGCAACTGATTGGGCAACCCGAAGAAAAGGGCGGTCATTCTGCAGTGGGTGGGCGTTGTGTAGTCAGTCCCGAGTTTCCAACTTAGGATTTGATAAGGTGACTATGGCGATCTTTATCCCACTTGAAAAACTGTCAGAAATCGAAATGATCAACTGTGTACAAGTTACTGTCGTTGCTATTGGATGGGTGTAATAAAAGTTCTCTTAGTACAGAACAAAAAAATGTCCTGTACTAAGAGGAAGAAGTTAAAACTTTACGCAATAGTATTTCGTTATAACCAGTTACAACTAAATCATCTAATTGAGCCATTTCAACAAATCCCATTTTCTGGTAAAAATGCTGTGCTTCATGGTTAAATTCAGACACTAATGCCCATAGATTATGTAAGTTTGTGTTCTGACGTAATTCTGTTACCAGCCAGTTTATAATATCACGCCCTATTCCTTGCCCTTGTTGTGAATGGGAAACTGCAAATAATTCTATATAAGGTCCACGTAGCCAAGGGTAGCGTATACAAATAACCCCAGTCACTTGTTGAGTTGGTGAAGTTATGCCATATTGGTGAAGTGATGGATCTTGGCAACCTAAATAGTTTGCTAGGGTTTTCGCAGAATAGTTTAAAGTCAGCCAAGGTTCCATTTGGGCAAGCGTTTGACTCATGGCAATAATTTCTGCTTGAGTTAATTCGCGTAACTGGCATAAACGAAGTGTGTAATTAGAATGGATAAAAGGAGAATCAGCCATTTGATTACTCCGTACCTTTGCCAAACAATCGGTCATATTTTTTATTATCTCCCGGTTTCAATTCATAGCAAGTTTTAGCTGTGATCACTTTTCCTGATTTTAATAACTCTGACACCGTCACAAATTGATAACCGCGCCTTCTCAACTCAGGAATGAATAGAGGTAACGCTTTAGCGGTGTTATAACCACGCCCGTTAGCATGGGCAATAATAATTGAGCCTGGCTTTACGTTGCGTAAGACTGTTCTGGCGATAGCTTTTGCGCTTTGTTTGCGCGACGGATCGCCTGTGACCACATCCCATTGTACCGCCGGCAAACCGTAATCAGCTAGTGCTTGCAAAGAATTTGCATTGCACGTTCCATAAGGAAACCGAAAAGTTAGGGGAACAGGGGGAATTTTGTTCATTTCACTCACAGGCACCGGGCATTGCCTGGTTTCTAATTGGGACATCAATTGCCTCCGTAATACTTCATACTGTCCTTGTGTCCATAAAATTTGGTTTTCCATTTCTCGTCCCCTTAACACTCGCATGTTGCCATGTGTCCAAGCATGGTTGCCTATTTCAAACCGGGGATCCGCCATCAATTGCATAGCTTTATCAGGATGCGAGTGCATCCATTTACCGCCAGCATAAAAGGTGGCTTTGATACCATGTTTTCTTAAATAATTCACAATAGCAGCATCATACCCGGTCTTTTCTTTAGTACGCTCGCACAAGTCAAAAGTGAGTGCCACAATTTTTTTATTCCGAGCAGGGATAATGTGGCGAATGGAATGGCGTAATTTTGCTTCAAGCGGAGAATTAAAATAGGTAGGTTTCGTTATTCGGGGAGGGGAGCGGTATGGATTCCTTAAAGGGCGGTGTACTCGTTTATCTCTTGAACTTCCTCGAAGTTGTTTCGGTGTCCAACAACGATTTAGGATGGCTTGCGAACCAAATTGTAGCTTATTGGAGGGGTGTCGGTGAACAGGCACGCTCTGGTTGTTTCCCACTGATTGCGGGAGATTTGTACAACTTGGGATTGAAATAATGATTAGACTTGCTAAAAAAATACGAATGTTTATTGACATGAATTTGACTCTGTGTTGATTTTATAGATTATCACCCGTTTGGAAATAAGGATAGGAAGTTAATAGTACAGCGAATAGAGTACAGCAAATTAGGAACTAAACGAATAAAACATATAAAAATCAATTAAATCCTTCGTTTATTTTTTATTTGCTGCACTTATTATTCGCTGTACTCATTGTACTTATTGGAATTGCAAGGTGCGTTACATTAAATAACTAACGCACCCCACATATTGGGCAACTAATAATTAATTCTCATGTAATCGCATTGAACTGATTTTCCAGCTGCCACGGATACTTTTCAGATAAATTGAACCTTCCCAACTTTCTGATCTTTCCCCGTATGCCTTCACCGTGACATCAATATAAACACTCGCTTTACGCCCAGAACAAGAATTCAAGCTCGTCGAATGAATTTTTGCCCATTCAAAATTTCTGACCGACCGGGCTAAACTTCTAGGCGGGTTTAGCCATTTAGCACGGGCGGCACCCACATCATTTCTTTCCAAATCATCATAATAAGAGCGCACAAAAGACCTTGCAGTGTCACAATTGGCAGACAGAGCATATTGGGGCAACAGAACAAAAAGCCCGCTGAACAGCACGAGTAAATAAACTCGCCATGTTTGAGATAATGTCATAGTCATTTTCATATATCCTCAAGTGATCATTATTAGTTATCACTTAATTGGTTGCATGATGAGGGTGATCTCAATTTGCAATAATTAACCAATATTTCAAAAATTCACCTCAAATAAAAATCACCCAGCCTTCCCAAAAAAACTTTCTAGGAATAAATTTATTATACTCAATTATTTATCAATATGCAAACTTTTTTTACAATTTGCATAAACGGACATGTAAAACCACAGATTATTTTTTCATTCCGTCCCTTTACCAAATAACCTATCATATTTTTTATTATCTCCCGGTTTCAATTCATAGCATGTTTCAACCGTAACAGCTTTTCCTGACTTTAATAATTCACTGACAGTCACAAATGTATAACCTTGCCTTCTCAACTTGGGAATAAATAAGGGTAATGCTTTAGCAGTGTTGTAACCACGCCCGTTGGCATGGGCAATAATAATTGAACCTGGCTTTACGTTACGTAAAACCGTTTTAGCGATAGAGTTTGCGCTTTGCTTGCGCGATGGATCGCCTGTCACCACATCCCATTGTATCGCCGGCAAACCGTAATCAGCTAGTGCTTGCAAAGAATTGGCATTGCACGTTCCATATGGAAACCGGAAAGTGAGAGGTAGATGGGGAATTTTGTTCATTTCCCTCACCGGTGCCGGGCATTTTCTTTCTAATCGCTCACGTAATACTTCATACTGCCCTTGTGTCCATAAAATTTGATTTTCCATTGCACGTCCCCTTAGCACTCGCATGTTGCCATGCGTCCAAGCATGGTTGCCTATTTCAAACAGGGGCTCCGCCATCAATTGCATCGCTTTATCAGGATGCGAGTGCATCCATTTACCCCCGGCATAAAAGGTGGCTTTGATACGATGTTTTCTTAAATAATTCACAATGGATGCATCATATCCGGTCTTTTCTTTAGTACGCTCGCACAAGTCAAAGGTGAGTGCCACAATTTTTTCGTTATTATAAGGAATAATACGGCGAATAGAGTCGCGTAGCCTTGGCTCAACGGGTGAATTTTGATGTGGCTTTGTTATCATGGGCGAGCCACGGTATGGATTCTTTAAAGGGCGCCGTACTCGTTTATCCCATGAATTCCCTCGTAATTGTTTCGGTGTCCAACAACGGTTTAGGATATCTGAAGAACCAAAAGTTAAATCACTTGAACTGGGTACTGATTCATTCCAATCGTGAATTTGTGTATCTAATTGAGGAGATGGGTTGACAACTTCCTCACTTTCATAATTTTCATAGACTCGTGCCTTGTAACGGGGTTGTTGGAAAGAATTGTTATCTATGACAGTGATACCTTCTTGTCCATTAGTAGGAGAAGACTCATCAATAACCCATTTATTACCTGATTTAACCAATTTAACACTTCCCAAAAAATTTTCTGAACTTTGATATTTTTTAAATTCAATGATTAACATAACCCAAAATGAATCTTTTAAGGAAACTTTTGAGGAAAATCCTATAACACTTACGTCATGTATTTTAAGGCACTGTTCTTGATATAGTCCAACTTCTTTTACCATAATGCAATCTCTTCTACCAATGGCTTGATAAAAATTCTGTTTAATTTGTTGTTCTAACGAGCTTCCAATAGCATTTGCCAAACCACTTGGCATTAAAGCAAACATTATAATCACCAATAGAATACGTGCTGCGATTATCTTCATTGTTATCACCTCATTTTAAGACGTGATTCAAATCAAGCTAACATTTTTAACCTTAACTTGAACCACTTATAAATGGACATTTTACTCCGTACCCTTGCCAAATATCCGGTCGTATCTCTTATTATCCCCTGGTTTCAGCTCATAGCAGGTTTTAGTCGTGATGGCTTCGCCTGACTTTAATAATTCACTGACAGTCACAAATTGGTAACCTCGTTCCCTTAACTTGGGAATAAATAAAGGTAACGCATCAGCAGTACCATGTCCACGTCCATTGGCATGAGCAATAATAATTGAACCGGGCTTGACTTTCTTTAACACTGTGTTAGTGATACCTTTTGCAGTTTGTTTATGCCAGGGATCGGCTGTCACCACATCCCATTGCACTGCCGGCAAACCGTATTCAGCTAGAGCTTGTAAAGACTCTGTACTGCATGTTCCATAAGGAAAACGAAACGTCATGGGAACAAGGGGAATTTTGTCCATCTCACTCACAGGCACCGAGCATTGCCCTATTTCTAATTGAGACATCAATTGCCCCCGTAATACTTCATACTGTCCCTGTGTCCATAAAATTTGGTTTTCCATTTCTTCGCCCTTTAGCACCCGCATATTGCCATGTGTCCAAGCGTGGTTACCAATTTCAAACAACGGATCCGCCATTAATTGCATCGTTTTATCCGGATGGGAATGCATCCATTTACCTCCTGCATAAAAGGTAGCTTTAACATGATGTTGCCTTAAATAATTCACAATAGCAGCATCATACCCGGTCCTTTCCTTAGTACGCTCGCACAAGTCGAAAGTCAGTGCAACGATTTTTTCGTCTAAATCTGGGATGACGTGGCGGATGGAATCGCGTAATTTTGATTCCACCTGTGGATTGAAATGCGGTGTCGTTATCTGGGGGGGCGAGCGGTATGGATTCTTTATGGGACGCTGTACTTGTTTGTCCCTTGAACTTCCCTGGAGTTGTTTTGGTGTCCAACAGCTATTTAAAATAGTTGAAGAACCAAAGGTTAATTCATCTGACATGGGTACCGGTTTATCGCCACTATAAGCAATAGAGTCAGAAGAGCCAGTATCAGGTTTGCCCTGATGAGCAGGCTGAGTTTGCTGTAATGGCGGTGTGGAAACCTTGTCATTGTCATTAGAAGTTGGAAAACAACCCCCAATAAAAACAACCATCATACTGACTAAAAAAATATGGATATTGATATTCATGATTTGTTATCACCTTAAATAAAAATTAAGTCAATTAAAAACAACATTTTAAAAACCAAGTTTTAAAAAAATTTTTGTTTCTTATCATTAAAATATTTTACTTTTTGTATTTTAACACATGAAATTAAAATATTAACATTTTACATTTTAGCGTTAATTTTTTAAAATATTTTCGCCCATGACACCTGATGCCTATGAACTCGATGTTCTAGTTTTTAAAGTCAAAAGGCTTCAATAAATACTATTTTTGCAAAAAGTAGTATTTCTAAAGGGTAATGAATCCATTTTTTTTCTTCGTGAACAAACAAAATTTGAACATCAAGTATAAATTAAAAGTTTCAGTGTTCATTTTTTTAGGGCAGCAAAAAATAGCGACATTTTTTTAAGCCACAGCATATCCGGTATGTGATCTCTTGTAGGGAGGATGATAAGCCAACACGATATCTTCCTTGGGTACGCTTAATGCCACTAGTTCTTTGGCAACACCGATTTCTGTGCCATCGTGCTGTATCCAGATTTTGCCGTTTTTGATATCTAGGTGTAACAAACAACCGTATATCCGTTGATCATCGTCCCATCCAATACTGCTTAATTGGTAGTGCTCATGTTCGTGATCAAAAAGAATTTGTACATCAACATTGCCATAAGATGGCTTAAAGCTGCCGTAATCCTTTATGATTTGTTCAATGTATGCGCGATATTTTTCTAATTTTTCCATTTCACAATTTCCTCTTTTTTAATATCATAAACAAAATATTTGATCCGATTCGCTTTGACGGAAGCTTGAGTCATTTGTAGCCTAAAGAAAATATTGTGTACCTCAGACGGAATCGCTAAATACACAATACGTTTAGGGTCTTTCTCTTTTTCGGACCTAAATCAGCATACAAATTCGTTTCACCAAATTGAAGGACTAAAGGATCATCGGTAATTTTCCAACCGTCTTTGATTAAAGCATTTTTGACTATGTTATGGTACGTATCTTTAGCGGGCATTTTGATTCAATTCCTTATGGTTGAGTTTTATCGGTTAGTGAGTGCAATAATTTGGATCATAGAGCATCAATTTCTACTTTGCCATCTATACCCAATCTGGAAGATGCGCTCACTAAACTATCAGGTGATCTGATCAATTGGTTAGAAGAAATGATTTTCACTTGATATTTACGCAAATAATACTTATTTTATATTATTAGAATGGTTCTACTTTGTCAAATATTGTGGGGTGCTATGTTTTTAGACATTTTTGGCAAAAATAGTATTTCTTGAAGCTTTTTAACTTTAAAAACGAATAGTAGATTAAGTAGTTACTATTTTTTCATTCAATTTTATTTTAACTTGGGACATTTTTTAATATGAATAAACGGCTCCAACTCACAGTAACGAGTTTACTCGTTAGCATAGTGACTCTATCCCAGCCCTTGTTGGCTGATACTGTCTCCCACCTGGTAGGTGAAAAACCAAGCTCTAACTTCCTAATATTAACCGGGGAGAAGGAGGGTGATAGCACCGATAGTCAGGCTAGTACCTTGTCAAAAGAGGCTCTGCGTTTTACTTTGCAACATCGTTTTAATGGAGGTGCGCCGCTTGCTAAAGAAACGGTAGAAATTCCTTTTGATAAATTTGGTGATAATCCGCTGGTTTTTTTTGAAAGCCTCAAACAGAACTTTTCTAAGCATTTAGAAAAGCAGAAAAAACCAGTGGAAATTGATACCGAGCTTGATTTTTTGCAACCGGGTGAGATGACTCAAGTTCTAGGTAACTTACCCAAGGTGTCTATTAAGACTAAAATCGATAGTAACGGTGCTGGTAAAAGTGATTGGGTATTTCCGGCGTATCGACGCGAACTGTCAGAAAAGTCTGGCAAGGGTTTGATAGATTGGAAAGGTTTGACTAGTCAGTTTACGTTTACTGAGAACTTTGAAAATCTGACCACAGTGTTAAACATTGCTGGTTTTGTGCTTAAAACACCTGATAAAGTCGCTGTTTCATTATCATTGGGAAACACGACTTTCAAAGGTGCATTCGATGCCAATTTGATGCCTACTGAAGTGGATTTGAATTTGCCCCTGTTTGAAATGCGTGAAGGTGATAAAAATCTGTTAAGTTTGCAAAACCTGACTACTCTCTTCAATACCCAGACAACCAGCAAAGGTCTTGATCTCAATCAACTGAAGTTCAAGATTGGGCATTTAGATTTCGGTGAAAAAGGTAATCAGGGCAGCTTGGATGGTTTGGCAGTGGCGATTGATGCTAAAGAACAAGAAGGCGTTATCAATTATAGCTTGCAAACTCAAATTGACAAGTTAGAGCCGCCTACAGAAATCACCTTGGGTGAAAAATTGGCGATTAACTGGATCGGCAATCTTGATTTTATTCGTTTAGACGCTGATGCTTTGTTGACATTGCAAACGACGGCGCGTCAATTACAGAAAAATCCCATGATGTCGATGGCTCTGATTGGGAAATTCATGGAAGTGGCACCTAAGTTAGTCGCTAAATCTCCAGGAATGGCATTGACTCAGTTAACGGTAAAAACGCCAAAAGGAAATTTGCAAGGCACCTTTGATATTAGCCTTGATTTGAAAAAAATCACCCCCAAAGTAATCGCCCTTGAAATTCCTGCTTTAATCCAAGCGGTGCTGGCAAAAGCTGATTTCACCATCAACAAATCCTTGTTAGAATACGCGCTAACCGTTGTTATTAATCATGACTTGCAAAAAATGGCTAAACTCTATGGTAAGAGTGAAGCGGAATTAGCTCAATTACAACAAGAAGCTGAAAAGGCGAGTAAGCAACAAATTTCAATGTTTATAATGATGAAGTTGCTGGTTGAGGCAGGTGAGAATTATCAATTAATTGCCGAGTTTAAAGGCAGCAAACTGATTCTTAATGGACAAGAGATGTCCTTACCTTTTGGTGGATATCAAAAAGCACCTGCAAAGTGATTTCTGAGAAATACTATTTTTTTCAAAAAATAGTATTTCTTTTTCAGATTAAGTAATTCGTCGTAAGATTTCCAAGCCACTCACATGATGTTTAATTACCCCTAATAGGTGCAATAAAAAAAACCATAAAAAGCTATAAGCCAAATAATAATGGAGTAATTCGGTTATTTTTTCCCAGGCTGGCTCAGTGGGAAATATTTTTGGCAATGTCAAACCATAAAAGTGAACATCATAGCCATGTATATTAGACAGGGCATAACCACTGATAGGCACGATGATCATCAACGCATAAAACAAATAAACGACAAATTGGGCAATGCGATGATTAAGCAACGACATTTCAAAGGGGGGCGGTGGTATTTGAGTTAACCAACGCGCCGCTATGCGAAGTAAGACTAACAATAGCACTAAAACCCCAGTGGCTTTGTGAATATTGTACATCAGCCATGGCTCTGCCTCTTTAAATTCCACCATGACGATGCCGAATACAAAAATAATGGCAAATAAGACGAACATTAACCAATGTAAAATGCGAATGGAAGGGTGATATTTTGCGACATTTATTTTTTCATATATCATTTCATATCTCATAATAGAATTTGCATTTACAAAAATAGCACTTATATATAAAAGTTCTCTCAATTTCAAAAATTTTAAACACGTTTAGTATAACACATTTAAATTGCTAAAGGAAATTAATAATGGGTGTTTTAGTAGGGCGTAATGCCCCTGATTTTAGTGCGCCGGCTGTTTTGGGAACTGGCGAAATCGTCGATGAATATCGTTTTTCAGAAAGCGTCAAGGGCAAATATGCTGTTGTATTTTTTTATCCGTTAGATTTTACCTTTGTTTGTCCAACGGAACTTTTGGCGTTTGATAAGCGTTTGGATGCGTTTAAAAAACGCAATGTGGAAGTGATAGGTGTATCGGTTGACTCACATTTTACCCATAATGCCTGGCGTAATACCCCAGTCAATAAAGGGGGAATTGGTGCAGTGCGTTATACCCTGGTAGCTGATTTAACGCATGAAATCGCTAAAGCGTATGATGTGGAAACCCCAAATGGAGCTGTTGCTTTCCGGGCATCATTCCTAATTGACAAAGAAGGTTTGGTCCGTCATCAAGTGGTTAACGATTTACCGTTAGGGCGCAACATTGACGAAATGATCCGTATGGTTGATGCTTTACAATTTAATGAAGAACATGGTGAGGTTTGTCCTGCTGGCTGGGATAAAGGGGATGTGGGTATGAAAGATACGCCGGATGGTGTAGCCAGTTATTTAGCTGAACATGCTCAAGAGTTGTAATTTTTTTATTTGAAGCTGTTTATTTAAACCTAACAGGTTTTAAAAACCTGTCAGGTTTGATTTATTCATTAAAATCAATAATTTAAAAAAATGACTCATCTTTTAAAACTCAAAACCATTATTTTTTTTATAACCATCATTATTTTTAGCATTATTTTTATCAGTTGGGGACTTGACGATATACATGGTTTATTAGCACACCCCGCCCGTGTGGTCCTACTATTGTTATTAATCGTTCAATTTTTTTTCCTTGAATTGATACCGTGGGCTTGGATACTTAGCAGACTACCCAAACAAGCACCAGATGATAATATGTTAGTTCCTTTTATAGGGGCAATGAGCATTTTATTAATTATAATCATATCTCCCTTTTCTGATCGCAATGAATGGATACTATTAGGCGGCGGCGATATCACACGTTACTTTGGATTATTTCTCTTTATTTTAGGGGCATTTGCGGCTAATTGGGCTTCTATTCATCTCTGCAAACAATTAAACATTCAACAACAAAATCAGCAAGGTTATCAGTTAGTCACCAGTGGTCCTTTTGAATATGTTCGTCATCCGCGTGATTTTGGGACCATTCTAATATTTGTAAGTCTTCCATTAGTTTTTTTATCTAGTTTAGGGTTATTGTTAGCTATTTTTTCGGTTGCCGGGCTATTTGAGCGTATTGCCAGGGAAGAAAAAATATTACAACAACAATTTAAAGAAAAATGGACAGATTATAGCCAACACACGAAATGTTTAGTTCCTTGGCTTTAACTGAACGCGGTTACAAATAATATTTTTTAAAAAAATGGTATTTTGGAAATTCATCTTATTATGGTTGCCCTTGTGTATCTTATTTAATCTGCCAAAG
The DNA here is from genome assembly GCA_003645255.1 of Gammaproteobacteria bacterium. Classification (GTDB taxonomy): domain Bacteria; phylum Pseudomonadota; class Gammaproteobacteria; order Beggiatoales; family Beggiatoaceae; genus QNES01. The sequence continues at coordinate 273 of QNES01000036.1, read as the reverse complement.
ATGCGCTCTAATACATCTTAAAATCTCATAACTATACTTACCTTCAAAATCTTCAAAAACCGGTTTCATTGTATTTTGTTCTTCTGATGGGCGTTCTAATAATTTATCTTCAATTTCATGGATTTCTTCTTTTTTTAACTTAACCACTTGATGTAATTTCAATTTTCCCACTTCAATCGCATGGGAAAGATGAGTATAAATTGTTGAGGGTTGAAGTTGACGTTGCCCTGCAATTTCTTCAGGGCTTAATCCTTGATTAAAGGCATCAAGAGT
>QNES01000035.1 GCA_003645255.1 Gammaproteobacteria bacterium | reverse complement strand
TTATTTGGGCGTTTTAACTTTGGATGGGGAAACGGAACTGAGAGAATTACGTTTTAAAATTCCCAATTTGGTGGTGCGGAAACTTTATGTTGAACACCTGTTTAAAAGGCTGTTACCACAAGATACGGAACGCGAGACGACTCGTGTATTGGCTCGAAATTTTTACCAAAGCGGCGATTTACAAGCTATCTGCGATTTGATGACACAGCGTTATTTTAAGGTGTTTGACAATCGTGATTATAAAACGGCGGATGAATTGACGATTAAAACGGCTTTTTTAACCGTTCTTTTTGATGATGTTTGGTATATCATGGATTCAGAAACGGTGTTAGATCGGCGATATGCTGATTTAACGATGATACTTCGCCCAGACTGTCGCCATTTGCCATTGCGTGATTTTCTCTTTGAATTCAAATACTTAAAATTATCTGATGTCAAAAAAAGTGGTGCGGAACTCAAAGAATTGAGTCTTTTTGAATTGGAAGCCCTCGAACCGGTTAAGGAAAAATTATTTGAATCTAAAAAACAATTGCTAGATTATCAAATGCGCTTAGAATCAAAATATAGTGGCGGGTTAAAATTGCAACTGATTAGTGTTGTTGCGGTGGGATTTGAGCGGGTGGTGTGGAAAACGCTGTGAGAAATCCGATTTAAAAAAAAGGAGTGATGTTAAACTATTCAGATTCCCCAACTCAGACGGGATAGTCCCTGTCAGTTGCTATTAATATTTTTCAATTTGCGTAACTTGCCCTGCTTCAAAGTTTTTTTGTTTTCAATTTTTCTGGGATTAATCGTTTTCTGCCTTTTCAGAATCAGTAATCTCTATACGATGGCTATTATTACCGGTATGTCAGAGGGTATTATTTTGTATATTATTTTCCGTTATTAAAGCGACTCTATGCACATATCTTTAAATAAGTAGGTACGCAAAAATTTATTAACAATTAGCTTTGTATAGGATATTTAAATTATTAAAATCAACAACTTAAATAAAAATGTCCTGTACAAAGAACATTTAGTTAAAAAAGTCCCAAATTTATCCATTAGTAGTATATTTAAATAAATCAAGATATTTTCCATTGTAAAAATGGTAACTATTTGCAGAGTACTGAGTCGTTACCAAAAATGATGAATAAGGAGGCAATTATCATGCTCAATATCCACAGTGTGTTCAGTAAGATAAATCCGGTTTGGCTGCTGGTTCCACTGATGGGAATCTATGTAGTGGGTTGCACCCCTATTTATACCACTACAGTTCCTTCTACAATAGATACGACGGTTGGTGATAGAACGTATTATAATCGTGGTATGGGTTATACTCATTATATTCCTTTTTCCCAATTTATCTATCATGATGATGTGAGGAACAAAGCGGTGCTTCATAAGGGGAAAGTTCAATCTCGCACAACAAAGCGAAAAACTCAAAAGGTGCAAAAAGCGCAAATTCGTCGTGCGTATAATCGAAAATCGGCTACACCGCCACCTCAATCAACACCTAAATCGGTGCTACCACCGATTAGCAATGCACCCTCATCGGTAAACAGGAAAGTGGTACCATATCAGGCATCACTACAACCGGCTAGAAATGCGCAACAGGATAGAAAAATAGCACCACGACGAGCCGAACCTAGAAGGGCGGTTAAAAGAACACCACGTCATACTGAAAATAGAAAGGAGAGTCAACCTGCTAAAAGGTCCGCTAAGAGGCGGCAAGCTCAAAGACGGAATTGAGATATGCGACTTAAGGAGGGCGAACACGCAGGTTCGCCCTACAATCCAAAAATACGCGGTGTTTTGTAGGGGCAGACCTGCGTGTCTGCCCTCGTGTCTACTCTAAAAAAATGAATTTGTGAGCGTGCAAAGTTATCGCCGCTGTAAAATATTCGTTTTTGGTTCTTCGCTGGCTTCTGTAAAAGCGTTTGGTGCCAGCATTGGAGCTAAATGCTTTTGAGGCGTTGGTGGTGTAGAGATATTATCAGTCTCTGTTGCAACACTCATTTTTTTCGAGTCCACTGAAGATGAACTGTGAGCATGAGAGGCTATGCGAGTGGTGGTTTTATCCGGTTGTGATGCAATAGGCGAGACAGGGGTAGCCGGTAGATCAGTATTATCTATAAATAACTCGCTTTCTGTTCCGACAATGTCAAGATAAGTACCGTCAGGTGCAACCAGTGCCACGATGGTATCGCCATTAACCGCAGCTACGTATTCTACGGCACCTTCTAGTATGCCATCTATCAAGAAATTGGACTCTTCATCTATCCACACATTTTCATATAGGGTGTTGCCAAAATTCATGTAACTGGTATCAACTTCAAACCGGACTTGATCACCATTGGCATCGGCTACCCATTCTCCGTTTGCGCTGCCTTCCCATTCAATATATTCAGTATCAGCAGCAACCACTTCAGAGTTGACCGCCGGCGTGGCGATTTGTTCATAATCGTCATCGTCATCATTACAAGTTACGATAACAGTTGAAAATAAGAGCAATAACAAAAGTTTATACATTTTCATGATAATCTGAGCGTACTTGAAATCTGTTTCACAGATTTGATTGCAGTAAGGTATAAACACTACCGCCTTTTTCTTAACATTTGTTTGGTATCTGCACCAATTGGTAAGCGGTAATCATAAGAACTTAAAATCACACTATCTTCGGTGCGAACTAATTTAGCCGTTACATAAACTATCTCTTTGCTAGCACCATAGGTACCCACGACGACGGCATAAGCGTCATGTTGGAGACTGATCTCACGCAATTCTCTTGATAAGAGTAACTCACCAGTTTGTTTTTGAACAAAAACAGTGCTAGTACGCAATTTCATTTCAATGACTTTATAACCTCTTTGTGCAATACGTGAGCCAATTTGTTCGGCTACCATTCGCCCAAAGGTAGAGGATTGTTGTAAGTTATCAATGTTGACAAAACTCGCTACTAAAATAGGTTGTCTGCTATAGACACCGTTTTGCCTGGGTTTTAAGTTATGAATATCTTTGATCCCTTTTAAAAGGTAATCTGCTGCAACATAACTGCTTTTGACGAGATCTTTATCTTTTACAGCGTAGCTACATCCTGCCATCAGTATACAGAGCAAACTTGTATAAAATAAAGTCAGCGTTGATTTTCTCATTGATTGACTACCTGATAGGTTTTGTTAGGGTTTTCATAGTGATCATAATCACCATCATTGACATAGTACATACGAGAATCTCCAAAAATGTATTGTTGACCCATGGTAACAGCGGTGGTGATAACGATTTCAGTATTAGTTTCACCAGGTAAATAATATTCGACAAGGGAATTGAGGTCGCCCGCCAAAAGAAAGGGAATGGCAGACCATTCTGGGTATGCCCAGTGCCGTATGGCTTGATCAACCATCCAGACACTGGCTCCTAATGCCGTTAATATGCCAGGAGGCGGATAAGTCAGGCGGCGATCTTTATGCTGAATGACCTGGACATGGTACTCAATCACCAGGTTATCACCAAACTGAGCATTGCTATCCATAACAATCAAGCCTTGTTGAACCAGTCTACTGGTTAGCAAATTAAAAAAGGCTTTAGTAAAAGGAATTTTTTCCTGTTTTTCAGTTAACTTGATAAATAAAGGAGGTTTGACAACGGCATTAGGAAAACTAATGTCTATTGTTTTTTTCAGTCGATCTGCTAAATCTTTAGCCAAAACATCCCAATGGTGTGCAGACTGCATTTTTCGTTGCGCCGTAATTGGGTAAGCGGCAGCAACGGGTATTGGTCTATAAGCACAACCTGTTAAAATGAGCAGGATGAATGTTGCGACTAGCAAGGATTCTTTCATAAAAGGTCCTCAAGCTTAAATTGATACTAAATATGTAGGTACGAACCCGTTCAAGAAATCAGATTTTTGAAAAAATCGGATTTCTACTAAAAATAACCAAAAAATACTATTTTGGAAACTCATCGAACATGATCATTAAACCGTCAGTTGAGCGGTTAATAAATTACCCCCATTTGCCTGAACTTGCCCAACAATTGAGCGAACATTATCATAGCCAATGTGTCACTTTGGATGATTTAAAAACCATTGGTTTAACATTGTGGCAATTTTTGAATATAGGTGCAACCTTAATACCATCTGCATTGGTAATTGAATGTCATACTGATGCTTTGTTCAGTTTACCCTGGGAGTGTTTATATCATCCGGAACGGGGTTTTTTGGGCAAACATCCTGATTATACACTATCGCGCCGTATGCCAGTTAATTATAAAGTGGAACCGCTACCCACTGGTCCCCTTAATATATTGTTATGGACAGCACAGCCCGAAAAAATGACTCACCAAAGTGTACGCTTAGATATTGAATTGGAACAACAGGCTGTATTGACCGCCCTGGCACCTTTTATAACCGCCGGGTGGGTACGTTTTTATGCACCGAGTGAGGGTAGTTTTAGTCGATTTGTAGAATTATTACAAAGTGAGCCTTGGACGGTGGTTATATTGAATGGGCATGGTGTCGTTTTGGAACAATCTGCGTTTTTTGTATTTGAAGATGAAGAGGGAGGTGAGGAGTTTATTTCCGCCTGGACCTTAGCGCAAGTTTTTAAGGATAGTCATGTGCAATGTGTGGTAGTAGCAGCTTGTCAATCCGCTCAAGTATTGGGAACTCAAACTAATCTAGTCATACCTATTATACAAGCTGGGGTGCCTCATGTTATTGGGATGCGTGAACCATTAATAGATAGAGCCGGTAGTGTATTTGTGCAAACACTGTGTGTGGCTCTGGCGAAACGAAAACGGGTTGATGTGGCAGTACAACAAGCTCGTGCTGCTATGACGCAATTATTAGCACCTAATGAGGTATGGCGTGATGAAATGGTCGAGCCGAGCGTAGGGCAATGGTGTTTACCGATATTATTGAGTCATGAGCCAACCCAAGCTTTATTAAATTGGCATTTTTGCCCTCAGCCAAGTTTACCTGGTCCGGTTGGAAGCAAAATAGCTTTACCCAAGGTATTTATTGGTCGCCGTAGGGAATTATGTTTGTTAGGCAAAGCATTACGCACTGGAACAATACGGCAACTCGTTATTCATGGAACAGGTGGATTAGGTAAAACGGCATTAGCAGGACAGTTAGCAATAACAATGGCACAAGAAGGCTATCAAGTATTTGCCTATCAGGTAGGGGGAAAAATGGGTTTTATCCCAACACTAGCACAAGCATTAGCATTACCTCATATCAATTGTTTAGAAACACTATTAAAAAAATGGGTTGCTGGACGCTGGTTATTATGGTTAGATAATTTGGAACGGATTCAAAATCCGTCTGATGTTATTGATAATTCTATCCAAAGTAGCCTTAATATTTTGCATCAATGGAAAGCGATTGATTTGCGAATTTTGATAACGACGCGTTGTACCCATTTTGATGCGACGATATCTTTTTATAATTATCATCTTAAACGTTCTTCCTTCAATGATTTTTCACGCTATCTCCAACATTTAGGTAGCCCTTATCAATTTCCACAAACTTTGAAAATCTATCAAGCCCTTGGTGGAAATTTCCAGGGTGTACAACTATTAGAAAGTATGCCCTTTGATATACATGGTTTAGTCAAACAATTAGCGATTGTTCGTCGCTATTTGCGGGCTTACTTATAATGGTTAATAGACATTAAACGGATTTTAATGTAACTAATTAAGAATAAAATGATGATTATTTCCAATAATGTTTTATAATTAAAATTAATTATGTAAATAAACAAAAGTATTTTAATTTTTCTAAAAATACTATTTTTTGAAGAAATAATATTTTTCATTCTTCAATAGGAGAATAGTGATGCGAAATCTCTCTTATTACCAATCTGTTTTTGGCGTAATGTTATTATCTTATGTTATCTCAGGTTGTGCCACGCCCCCTACACACAACCCGGATCCTTTTGAAAACTTCAATCGCGGTGTTTTCGCTTTTAATGAAGGGGTTGACCAAATTGTGGTTAAACCCGTTGCTGAAACCTATAAGGGTATCGTGCCTGATCCGGTTGACAGAGGGGTGACAAATTTTTTCAGCAATCTTGACGATATTGTTGTGATTGCTAATGATTTGCTCCAATTTAAGTTTAAACAAGCCGCTTCAGATAGTGGGCGGTTTTTTATAAATTCAACCGTAGGCTTACTGGGTTTTATTGATGTGGGTACTGAACTGGGTTTATCCAAACACAATGAAGATTTTGGTCAAACCCTGGGCTATTGGGGAATTAAAAGTGGTCCCTACCTGGTTTTGCCCTTTTTAGGTTTCAGTTCAACCCGTGATGTTGTGGGATTGGGGACTGATCTTTTACTTGAGCCGACTTTTTACTATGCGACTTCAATTACGAGTAGTACAGGTCAAGCCATTCTTGCAGGTGAAGCCATAAAAGGGGTTGATACGCGTGCTGATGCGTTAGAGCTTGATGCTCTTATTCAAACGGCTGCTTTAGATAAATATTCATACATCCGTGATGCGTATTTAGCTAGACGTGAATATTTGGTTTATGATGGCAATCCTCCACTTGAAGATGATGATGAAGAAGAAGATGAAGAAGAAGATGATCTGTTTAATGATGAGGAGGAAGATGAGTTAGTGAGTGAAGATGATGATGAAGATGAGTTAGTAGGAAATGATGATGAAATAACAAGTGAAAATGACACGACTTCCCTGAATACGAAACGTAATCCACTTCATGATAAGGAATAAGATAATTTATAAAGCGTTAATTCAAAGTAGGGGCAAATGCCCCTATAAAAATCCGAAAATTTGACCATCTGGAGTATATTTTGTTAAAATATTTTAATGCTAATAGAAAAACCTGATTTGCAATCACTGAAAACTCAAATTGATGCACTTATCCACATCAGCAAACAATTAGCTGATGAAAATCAAGTTTTGCGTGAAAGCGAAGCAAACTTAATTTCTGAACGCGCCACTTTGCAGGAAAAAAACGCCCTAGCTCGTACACATATTGAAACAATGATTGCTCGGCTTAAATCAATGGAAGTAAGCTCATGAATCTTGGTAAATCTATACCTGTTAATTTACATATTCTTGGAAAAGATTATGTCGTCGCTTGCCCGGAAGAAGAACGCGATACTCTGATGGATTCAGCACAGTATTTTAATGAAAAAGTTCAAGAAGTACGCGAAGGTGGTAAAGTAGTGAGTACGGAACGTATAGTAGTGGTAAGTGCTTTAAATATTATTCACGAATATTTACAATATCAACAGCAACAAGAAAATGATAGACTTATGTTCGGTGATGAAATTGGAGAGATGGAAAAAAAAATAAAGCTTGCTTTATCAGAAATAAAGTAATATAATAATACCTCGAATATATTTTTTTTGGCATCCCCTCTTGTATTGTGAGCAGGATAGACTCTTGAACCTAATCTATCTTTTATGGGACGGAGTGTAGTAGATGTTGTGAGCAAGGCCGCCATTTTTTATCAGCAGCGGCAAGCCTAATGCATCTCTCCGATGGTCCCGACTTGGCTATAGCGGTTCAAGGCAGACGCTTTTACAATACCCGTAGGGGATGCCGCCCCTACATTCCTAGCCAAAAGTTATTTTTGCTTGTAAGTTAGTGCGTGAATCAGCATGAGCTAAGGCTTCTTCTAATGTAATCACCCCCTCCTTGTGTAAATTAAATAGCGCAGTATCAAATGACTGTGTCCCTTCTGCCCCTGTACTTTCCATTGCCTCTTTTATTTCATCTATTTTGCCCTTGAGAATTAAATCCGCAATGTAGGGAGTATTGATCATCACTTCCACTGCCGCTGTCCGTTTATTATTCACAGTTACCACTAGGCGTTGTGAAATGATAGCAACCAGATTTAAGGATAAATCCATAAATAACTGTCTATGCTGCTCAATTGAAAACATGTTAATGACGCGCTGCATGGCTTGGTAGGCATTATTAGCATGTAAGGTAGAAATAGCTAAATGTCCGGAATTAGATAATTCCATGGTAGCACTCATTGTTTCTCGATCACGGATTTCGCCAATTAAAATGACATCAGGGGATTCACGCATCGCACTTTTTAAGGCTTGTACGTATGAATGGGTATCGACTTCTAATTCCCTTTGATTGACCAAGGATTTTTTATGGGGGTGTACAAATTCTATTGGATCCTCAATTGTTAAAATATGTCCCGCTTGATTTTCATTACGAGAATCAATCATCGCTGCCAGGGTAGTTGATTTACCAGAATTAGTTGCTCCCACCATTAAAAGCAATCCACGCTTAGACATAATTAAATCTTTAAGTATTGGAGGTAGTCCCAAATCTAGCAAAGTGGGTACTTTAGATTTGACATAGCGCATGACTATAGACACTTTTTCCTGCTGCCTAAACACATTTACCCGAAAACGTGCTTTGACTTCAGGCAGGCTGACAGCAAAGTCGAGTTCCAGTTTCTTACTAAAAACAACTTTCTGCATTTCACTCATTATATTATGTGCGACAGCTTGAGTCATTTCAGACGTAAGAATGGTTTTTCCGACGATAAGCACTTTACCTGCTACTTTAATACGTACTTGGGAACCGACTGAAAAGTAGATGTCAGAGGCATCTTTTTCAATCATTAATTTTAGATATGGTGTAATATCCATTATTTTGTAATCTATTGGGAATTTGGAATTGGGAATTTGGAATTGGGGATGAATATTTGATGTTCTTAATTTCGGCTTTTTAAACGTGACTTTGGGGTGACTTTGTCTTGCAAAAGCCGTAGCAGCAAAAGCCCTAAAGAGATACACTAAAGAAATACTATTTTTTGAAAAATAGTATTTCTTACACAGCTTTTTTACATATTTTGAGTACGTTCAGTATAGAACGATCAAACAAAATTTTTCAATTTATCATTCCACATTTCACTGTGCTTGAGAAACCATATAAGTCACTGCTGCTTTAACATCTTCATCTGGCAATTGCATTTGTGCACCTTTGGCTGGCATTACCCCCGTTTCACCTTGAAATCCTTGTAAAGCATGTAAAAAGAGAGTTTCCATCCCTTTTGCAATCCTGGGTGCCCAAATCGCTTGCTCGCCAAGCTTGGGTGCCCCAGCAATACCCATTCCGTGACAGGCAAAACAAGCCGTATTATAAACTTGTTCCCCTTTTGCCTCAGGGCTAGTTGATTCAGCTGTTTCCGTCGGTGAAGCTGGAGATTCAGATTGGGAAGCATCAATCTCGGGAGCCTGTGCAACCTGAATTGCCCCCTCAACTTTAACTTGACCAACCGGTTTTACCCGTTCATAAACGAGACTGGCTGATTCTACACCTTCCTGAACACCCAATTTAGAAATCAATAATACTGCAATAATGAATACTATGATTATCCCAAAGCCGGTAAGCAAGCCAATGGCTAAATTCCTAGTTGGTATCGTATTTTGTTGACTCACAATGGTCTCCTATGTTTTTTAAATGGTTAATGGTTAGGAATGAAAATTAAATAAAACCTCGAATACTAAACTTGCCAGGTTTTTTAAACCTGGCAGGTTTGGCTTGAAAGTTATAGTATCAAAAACGTGTTGTTAATGTTATTGGAACAATGCATTCGCATCTGGTGGGCTGACCGCATCTACCATATAGGTGACAGCGGCTTTGACTTCTTCATCTAACAAGTTACCTTGTCCACCCCTGGGTGGCATTATCCCCATTTCGCCCCGAAATCCTTGTAATGCGTTTATGAATAAGGTATCCATCCCTTTTGCAATACGAGGTGCCCAACTGCTTTGCTCGCCTAATTTCGGGGCACCAACAATGCCCATCGCATGACAAGAAGTACAAACACGCTTATAAATTTGTTCACCAGTCATCGTATGACAAGCCGAACAAACTTGCACTTGTTCTTCAAGTTCCAACTCTTCAGTATGTACCATTTGAGGTATTGTTATCTTGTCAATTTTAGGAGCATTGATGGCTGCTATTGAAGGCGTTGCCTTTTCATGAGCAATAGTAGGCTCCGCCATCGGAGTCGTTTTTTCAGGAACAACGGTAGGTACAGTTTCAGCTTTTTCCGACTCTTCTATTGATACCGCCACCAGGTCCGGAGGTGATGCTGGAGATTCAGGTGCTGATTGGGAAGCATCAGGCGACGCAACCTGTTCAACTTTAACCTGTCCAATCGGTTTTAGCAATTCACCAACAGGATTGGTTGAATCTTCACTTTCATGAAGCCCCAATTTAGAGATCAACAATATTGCAACAATGAACACTATGATTACCCCAAAGCCAGTAATGATACCAATGGCTAAGTTCTTAGTTGGTATTGTATTTTGTTGGCTCACAAGTAGTATCCTTTGTTTTAATTATAGGGGCAATCCTTTATGATTGCCCTTATGTTATTTCTTGATTTGAATCAATTCATTCAATGACTCCACAGCCATTGATACCAGTGCTGATGGCACTGTTGAATAGCTGGTTTAGGAATCACCTACGGTCGGTACAGCTTCAACGGTTTCCGACTCTTCTATTGATACAGGTGCCTGGGTAGTTGGTTCAGGAATCACTGCAGGAACGATTTCAGCTTTTTCCGGCTTATCGACAGGAACAACGGTCGGTACAACTTCAAGGGTTTCCGACTCTTCTATTGATACAGGTGCCTGGGTAGTTGGTTCAGGAATCCCAGCAGGAACGATTTCAGCTTTTTCCGGCTTATCGACAGGAACAACGGTCGGTACAACTTCAAGGGTTTCCGACTCTTCTATTAATACAGGTGCCTGGGTAGCAGGTTCTGAAACCACTATTTTAGGCACTTCGCTTCGTAGAATATCTGCGTTATACGGAGTCGTTTCTGGTACTGTTATGGGTACGGACACGATTGAAGCTTCGGGAACTCCTTCAAACTTGACTTGAACAACCAGATTTATCCGTTCAATTCGCGTTTCAGTGGAAACATCCTGGACTTTATTTAATTCCAATTCCGCTTCCAGCAACATAATAACAATGGATATGACGACAGAGATGACTGCAATGCTGGATAGCAGACCAATCAGCAAATTTCTATCCGATATAGCATTTTGTTGGTTCATTTAGCATTCCTTTTTAAATAAAAATAATTTAAATTTTTAGAAACTAAGTTTCTTTTCAGTTAATCGTGATATACTTTAACACGGTTATAATATTTTGAAGATACGAAAAAAAAGTTGACATTTTTTCATTCATCATGTAGAATGTATTTTCAATATAAGCGCCCGTGGCTCAGATGGATAGAGCGTTGGCCTCCGGAGCCAAAGGTCACAGGTTCGAATCCTGTCGGGCGCGCCACTTCTCCCAAAAATTCACCTCCTGAAACTTTCAATCAATGCGACTTTCAATCTAAATAAAATTTCCATTAAAAAATACTTAATAGGGAAGTTACCATTATATGAAAAGTCACTAAAAAAACTATGATCAGTGTCATGCAACCGAAAGCTAAAAAATTGACTGATTTTTGGTCTGAGTTTGTTTTTTTATTTTTCATAATTAATTCTATTATCTTAAATCTTAATCTTAATTTTAATTTGTTATTAAATAATACATATTGTTATTAAATGATACGATATATCAAAAAAATAAATTATTTAACGTGATATGCATTTTAGGGGGAACTTTTAACCCAATCCATCATGGGCATTTACGGTTATCCATCGAATTATATGAGCGATTAAATTTAGAATCGGTGTTATTAATCCCTTCAGCACATCCGCCTCATCGAGCGCAACCGTCGGTTAGTAGTCAACGCCGTTTAGAAATGGTGCAAGTGGCTATAGCAGGGGTAGAAGGACTAAGCGTTGATGATCGTGAATTACGGCGGCAGGGTCCATCTTATATGATTGATACTTTGAAAAGTTTACGTGAAGATTATCCCCGCAACCCTTTGTGTTTGATTTTGGGAATGGATGCTTTTTTGGGTTTACCTAGTTGGCATGAATGGAAACAGCTTCTGACTTATGCTCATTTTTTGATAGTGCGCCGTCCAGATACTTTATTGCCTGAAAAAAATATCATGCAAGATTTTTTTAAAGCGCATCAGGCAGCGAGTAAAGAAGATTTAAAAAAACAGATCGCGGGTATGATTTGGATGGAAGAAATTCCAGCCTTAAATATTTCAGCAACCTACATTCGTCGTTTAATTGCTGTGGGTAAAAATCCCCATTATTTGCTCCCACCTGCGGTTTTAGATATTATTAACAGCCATCTTATGTACCGTTAGAATTTGGAATACCCAAACAAATCATGAATACTGAAAAACTTTTAACTGTCGTGCAAAATGCTTTAGAAGAAAAAAAAGCGAAAGATATTAAAATTCTTGATGTCCATCAATTTAGCAGTATTACCGATTTTATGGTTGTCGCCACCGGTAGAACGGCACGACAAGCTATCGCATTGGCTCAATATGTGATAGAAAAAGCGAAATCTTATGGACATCGTCCATTGGGAGATGAAGGGAGGGATGTTGGCGAATGGGTGTTAGTTGATTTAGGTGATGTCATTGTACATGTCATGCAGCCACAAACACGCGATTTTTATCAATTGGAAAAATTGTGGAGTGAGATGACAGCCTAACTTCCTCCGCAACAGCTTTTCCAAAAAGTGTCTTGTGTTTCAAACACAGCTTCCACTAATATTTATTTTTACCGATTTTATTTTAAATTGGTGCCGATGGCCAGACTCGAACTGGCACGGCTCGCGCCACCGCCCCCTCAAGACGGCGTGTCTACCAAATTCCACCACATCGGCTTTCAAATTTCAAAATTTCTGAGGTAATACAAAAGTAGTGGCAGATCTGTGTGTCTGCCCTTAAAACTGGTGCCGATGGCCAGACTCGAACTGGCACGGCTCGCGCCACCGCCCCCTCAAGACGGCGTGTCTACCAAATTCCACCACATCGGCAAATTTCTAAAGTCTAAATGATTAAATAAATCTATTATTGCGGCACATCTACTGGAACTTCAGTAGGTGTTGGCGGTAAGTCACTACTGCTATCGGAACTCGGCACAGTAGGCAGTTCATCAAGTGTTGTAGTTGTCATCGGTGCGACTTCTTCTAGCACACTGGTAGGCTCTATACGCTGCATAGAAAAATAAGCCAATGCTAAACACGTCATAAAAAACGTTGTCGCCATAACCGCTGTGGTACGAGTGAGAAATGAGGCTGAGCCTTGACTACCAAATACGGTACCAGACGCACCACTTCCAAAAGCAGCACCTGCATCTGCTCCTTTGCCATGTTGGATTAATATTAATACAATAAGTGCAATACAAAGAAAAATGTAAAAAATAGCTAATATATCTTGTAACATAATTTTATTAGAATTACCGGGCTGCTTGGCAAATAGTTAAAAATTCATCGGCTTTTAATGAGGCACCACCAATTAAACCGCCATCAATATCTGGCATCGCAAATAATTCAACGGCATTATTAGCCTTTACGCTACCACCATATAAGATTTGCAGCTGTTTTGCAATCCCTGCCTCTTTTTTGGCAATGAGCGAGCGAATAAAGGTATGAACATTTTGAGCTTGTTGGGGCGTTGCTGTTTTGCCCGTACCTATTGCCCATACTGGTTCATAAGCTATCACAGAATTAGCTAAAGATGCAACTCCTTGTAAATTTATGATTGCATCCAGTTGTCGTTTAACGACGTTTTCGGTTTCCCCTGCTTCCCGTTGTTCCAGTAATTCACCGACACACAGGATAGGTATTAATTTAACGGATTGAGCCATGGCAAATTTTTCGGCAACTAGTTCATCACTTTCACCGTATAAATTACGCCGTTCTGAATGCCCTATAATAACATATTGACAATTAAAATCTACCAACATACTACCAGCCACTTCCCCTGTAAAAGCTCCAGGCTTCTGGTTGGAAATATCTTGCGCTCCCCAAGCAATCACGGTTCCTTTTAATAATTCGCTTATTTGTTGTAAATATACAAAGGGCGCACAAACACTGACTTGAGCATTTTGTACTTTTTTGATGTTTTGTTTAAAATTGTCAAGCAATGATTGGTTACTTTGAATAGAACCATTCATTTTCCAATTGCCGACAACCAGTGATTGGCGCATGATTTTTTTATACCTGCTTTAAAATGTTTATTAATTATTTATTAAATTTTGTAACTACTCAGTCAGGGCAACCACAAAAGATTGCTTCATTGTAGGGGCAAGAAATTGTTCTGAGTACTGAATGCTCAATCAGGATAAAATTCTTTATCCAAAATATCTTCTAAAAAATAAGAACAAGTGGTTGGAAATAGAGACTTATCTAGCCCTGTTTCCGTTTTTGATATTTTCACGGCATCCGGGTATGCCTCATCTTTAGATTCGGAAAGATAATTTTTTAAACTAGGGCTATCTTTCAACTGTTTAGTAATTTGTAAACGTTGTTCTATAATTGAAGCACGCCAACTTCTAGAACGATGTGTCGGTTGATATTGCCATTTTAACAAATGAGCAAGCAAGATTCTAAAATGACTTTCCAATTCACGTCGATCCCGCTTACCCATACTTTCTAATTCATCAATCAGATTTTCAATATCAATTTCAGACAGCCGCCCATTTCGCAATAATGCGACATGATGATTTATCCATCCATAAAAATCTTGATTGTATTCAACCGTTGATTGGTGCATGGCAATAGGGTAACGACTAAAATAAGGGTATGTCTTATAACTGAATTCGTCGTGAAAATATTTTAGAATCTATTATACAGACTTTTATATAAAAATCAAGTGTTATTAAAATTATTTATGGTATTTATAATAGAGATACTATTTTTGAAAAATAGTCTAACAGCTAAGACTGAATTTACCGCCTTAAAATAGCAATCCATCGCCACAGATTAAGCAAACTAGTTAGCGAACCTGCTACATAAGTCAATGCACAAGCTGTTAGAATTTTCCGTGCCGCCTTTTGATCTTTAGTAGAAAGATATTCACCTTTTGCTAAAATGGGCAAAGCTCTTTTAAAACTAGCATCCCATTCAACTGGTAAAGTCACTAAGTGAACAATAACTGATGCACCTAAACTTGCCAATCCACCTAAAAACATTAAAAAACCCGCCGCCGGGATACGCGCTATAATCGCAATCACCGGTATCATTATCATTAAACCCGCTCCGACTTTTTCCGCTATTTGTGCAATGCCAACTAATCGAGTACGGGCTTGTAGGGGTTGATAACCAATATTATCCTGAATGGCATGTCCTATTTCATGTGCCGCTGTTGCTATTGCTGTCAATGATTTGCCCTCCCAATTCGCTTGACTTAGGCGCACGGTTTTTTCTATCGGATCATAATGATCCCCTAATTCTGTTATTTCAACTTTGATATTTGACATATCAAGTTGATTTAATAAGTGGTAAGCAAACTCGCTCCCTGTTCCTGGAAAATCTTTGCGGTGCCGACTATATTTGGTTAAAACTCGTTTTGCCCAAAATTGGGGACCAAAAATGAGAGCTAGTAATATTAATAGTAGAATAAGAATAGGCATTATTTTATTTAATTTTTGATTGTAACAGCCCAGGGCAGGCGCATTTTTTAATCATAATATTAATTAATATTAATGTCAACCTTTTCTCCCAAAAATTTTGGCGGTGTTTTTAAAATATATAAATCTAAAACCGCTTTAAAACGGGCTAAATATTCTCGAAAAGGGGTTTTTATATCATCGCTAAGTGGTACATCTTTTGCGTTAAAACCGATGGCTTGAATCCCATAAAATTCACCGATAAATAGCGCACGTTGATTATGAAATGCTTGTGAAACCACAATAATGTCATGCTGTGAAAAAATTTTCTGACAACGTACAATAGAATCTAAGGTACGAAAACCGGCATAATCCAGTGTAATTGCCGATTGAGGGACCCCTTGTGCCATCAGTGATTTTTTCATATCCATAGGCTCATTATGATATTTAGTGCGATTATCACCACTGGCAAGGATGTGTTTGATTTTACCGGCTTTATATAATTGGACTGCGGCATCAATACGATATTGAAAATAACGATTAATACGTCCCCGGCGCAAATACTTGCTGGTACCTAATAACAGTGCCACGTTTTTTTCAGGAATCGCATTAATATCAGAATAAAGTCGATCCTGAGTTTGGACTTTTATCCAAAAATGACAACTTATAATAGTAATAGTCAATAGTATGAATAAGATAGGTATACTTTTGATTAACCAAACTAAAGATTTGAATAGCCTGTTTTGGAATAGGTTAATTTTATAGCTCATTAAATATTTCACCACTTATTGTTTTGCTAACTCGAATGACGCAAAAACCGCTCTTCAATAAACGCCACGATTTGGGCTGGCTGATTCATATCTAACACCGGTAAATCCGTTGTTATCTCTAACGGCTCATCGGAAGCAATGGCAATCACAGTCTCATCATCAGGAAAAAAAAAGCCTTGCTCTAAACTAGGGCGATGCACTTCAATTTTAGGGAAAGGCTCATGTTTAAAACCTTCGACTAAAATCAAATCTAATTTATCTTGATCTAAATGTGGCAAAAGTTGTTCTAAAGGGGGTTCATCATATTTTTCCCCTATATCAACCATTAATGCCCACCGCGAACGAGATGCCACTAACATTTGTTCCGCACCCGCATGACGGAGGCGATAGCTATCTTTGCCAGGATGATCAACGTCAAATTTTTGGTGATGGGTATGTTTAATCATACCAATGCGTAAACCTTTGGCTTTGAGTAAAGGGATGATTTTTAATAATAAAGTTGTTTTACCGGTGCCACTGTAAGCGACAAAGCTTAAAATTGGAATAGTTGTCATTTTTTAGTTTTTAAGTTTAAAGCAGCAATATCTTCTATTGTGTTGACATTTAATAAGGTATGGGAAATATCCGAAAAATCTACCCATACTGTTGAATTATAAAAAGGTAGGCTGCACTTCGCTTAGCTTTTGAAGCTAAAAATCACCTATCATTAAAGGAAATTTAACGAGTTTTTGCCGGTGAAGCTTAAAAATAGTTGAGTTCATTTCTTTGGCATCCCCAACATTTCTATGCAAAATTTTTTGTAGCTTATCATCGTATCTTACACATATTCAACTTGACACTTATGCACCGATGCAAGTGCTTCAAATTTTTCCTTTCCATAATCAAAAATCAGTTTATAACTAGAACCTTTCGTTTTTTCAAAATTCAATAATTGAAGTTGCATATCTATTGCCCCCATACTGCAAAACCATTCCAAGCCAGTTGGAAATTTTTAAAGTTCATCTTATATTGAGTGGCTTCATAAGGATCGCGTATTAACAGCTCATCCTTTGTACTTAGTTTAAAGCAGCAATATCTTCAACTGTGTTGACATTTAATAAGGTATGTGAAATATCCGAAAAATCTACCCGTGCTAATGACTGTTGAGTTATAAAACGGTGAACGCGCCGATCTCCTGTTTGCAAAAATGCCCTTAAATTAGCTAAAAGTTTGCGTTTAAATAAAGAAAATACCGGGTGAATACGCTCACCATCATCTGCCACGCTCACATCAGCATTGACTTGAATTAAGCCGGTGTATAAACGTTCAACTAATTGCGAGCTTATAAAGGGGGAATCACAAGGAACAAATAAGATGTAATCCGTTTGCACTTGTGCAAGTGCTGCTGCCATCCCGGCAAGGGGACCTTCATAATGCCCAAAAGTATCCGTTACCACCGGGCAATCACAAAGCTGTGCATATTGATCAAGATTGCGATTGGCACTGATTAATAATTTACCCACTTGGGGTCGTAGGGCGGAAATGACATATTCAATGATATATTGTCCATTCAATTTGACAAGCCCTTTATCTTGCCCGCCCATACGACTTCCACGCCCGCCCGCAAGGATAACACCTGTGATATTGATTTTAGCTGTCTGGAAATTTTTCAACATAACGACTTAATTTTCGATTTGTAAAGTTAAATGGCGACTTGAAGCTATGTTGATAAAATAAACCAACGCCGATGCAAACAGTTCAGCGTTTTCTTCTGACAACTGAGATAAAATGATTTCGTCCTGCTGATTCAATCTGAGTTTCCAGCCACGCTTAAATTTAAAGCCAGGCTTTAAAGTGACACTGGAAATTTTATCAAAGGCTAATCGGCTAGCAGAGCCTGTTAAGTTTTTTCCACTAATTGAAGTACCCAGTAAATTTTTCCAGATAATCGCTTTATCTGTGAGTGCAATTCCCCTTGATTCAGAAATGACTATACCGGTGTCAAAATAAAAGTAATAATTTTCTGCCGGCAAACGAACCGCTTTAAAAAGTTTAGCGATTGTTTGGGTATTCAAGTGATTTTGGAATTGGAAATCCAATTTCTGAAAAAAATGGGTTGAAAGTACCACTTTGAAATGGTTATAGCCGGTATCAAAGGGCAGTTCAGATTTTTCAAAAATAGAATTTGTCAGCTTTTTCAACAACTTACTATCATTATGTGATAGCTTAAACTTTTTTCCATAATAGGAAAAACAGGCATCCAGTAATTGCAATTCCTTGATAGGTGAGCCTTGTTCAAGTTCTTTATAGCTACAAAGCGTTTTCCAACCGGCTAAAATAGCCATTTCTATTTCCGGTATAAGGAATTGCACTTTATCAGGCACCGTTTTATTCAAATTGATGAAATAAATCATTGCTGACACAAAAGGAATGATAGCGTTATCGGGTACCTTTGATAACCGGAGAGCAGCTTTGTTATTAATCATGAGTTTCCAGTTAGTCAGGGATAAACCAGGTTTATAAATGAGCTTGATACTGTTAATATCATTAAACGCTAAACGGTGAGGCTGCCCTGTAATATTTTTCCAAATAAGCGATTGCTTTGTCAGCGCAAAGCCCCGTTTATAGGAAAGCATTCGCCCTGTGTCATAGTAAAAATAATACTTTTCCCCCTTGTCACGGACTTTGGAGAATAATTTAGTCGCTTTTTTTGGATATTTTTCAAAATGGCTTTTCAGTTTAAACGCCAGCGATTCCAATAAGTGGATATTCAGTACTGCCTGAAAATTTCGATAGCCATCATTAAATGAAATTGAATTATCTGCTATCAATACTTGTTTAATCAATTGATTAAATAAATGCAGATCATTAGTTGAAATTTGTTGTCGAGCACTCAAACAGCTATCTATGTTTTGTAATGCACTTCTATAATTTTCTTGTTCAAGCAAAATTTTTAGGGATTCAGAATCACGACACGTTAATGCAAAAGAGTGGTTTATGGAAAACAAGCCTAATACGATAATTAGACAAGACTGGTATAGTGATTGATTAAAAGACATGTTTTTTTATCCTCATTTTATGTGATTGTAGGGCGAACCTGCGTGTTCGCCCTAACTTATGCTATTTTAGTGATACGAGCCACTTCGCAATCGTCGCAAATTCGTCATCGGTAACGGTCATTGTCAGTGCTTTCATAGCGGCACTCAAGCCATTAGTCCGCTTGCCGTCCCGAATATCCTTCATTTGTTGAAGTAAATAAATTTCACTTTGTCCAACTAGCTTGGGATATTGTGGTATTAGTGGTGTCTTGGCATCAACACCATGACAAGTCTGACACAATTTCGCCGTATAAAGGGCAGCTCCATCAGCCATTGCGACGGGACCAATAAACAAACTACCTGTCATTGCTACACCGATAGCGAGTGTTTTTAAAGTGGATTGCATCAATTTTTCCTTTTTTAAATAGAGGTTATGATTAAAGTGCCTTATGAATAGGCAAGATAAGTTTAACCGATTTTTACGAATACTACAAGGGCTATGGGTATAAAAGAAATACCCTTTTTTTTTAAAATCGTATTTCTGCACTTTCACAAAAATTAGGTATTTGATTTAACGATCTTAACCCTATTATTTAGATTCTAAAAGATCAAGAAATATAGTACAGCGAATTGTTGTACTTGATATCATAAGCGAAAAACTAAAAAAGTATGTTAAATCAATTAGTTATTAAAAATTCTGACGAAAAAAACTCAACCGAGGCAGCACTACAGCAATTAAAAACTTATGTCAGCGAACAAATAATTGGACAAGATACGTTAGTTGAACGCTTGTTAATTGCCTTATTGACGGACGGTCATTTGCTGGTGGAAGGTGCGCCCGGTTTAGCAAAGACTCGTGCGATTAAAGTATTGAGCGAGGGAATTGAGGGCGATTTTCATCGCGTCCAATTTACGCCAGATTTATTACCGGCGGATTTGACCGGGACAGAAATATATCGACCCCAGGATGGTAGCTTTAAATTTCAACCTGGTCCTTTATTTCACAATCTGATTTTGGCGGATGAAATTAATCGTTCACCGGCGAAGGTACAATCTGCCCTGTTAGAAGCGATGGGGGAGCGGCAAATTACCGTAGGTAGCCAAACTTATCAATTACCAAAATTGTTTTTAGTCATGGCGACTCAAAATCCGATTGAGCAAGAGGGAACTTATCCCCTACCAGAAGCGCAACTTGACCGTTTTTTAATGCACGTCAAAATTGATTATCCCGAGGCGGTCCATGAAAAAAGTATTCTCCATTTAGCACGTACTGAAGCGCGTCAACCTGGCGTTTTGACTGGAACAAAAATTCAGCCATTGAGTCAAGAAATACTATTTCAAGCGCGTCTGGAGGTTCTTGATCTTTATATGGCAGATAGTTTGGAAGAATATTTATTGCAATTAGTACTGGCTACCCGTAACCCTCGTGGCTATGGTAAAGATTTAGCGAAATGGCTAGAATATGGTGCCAGTCCGAGGGCGACGATTGCCTTGGATCGTTGCGCCCGTGCTCATGCTTGGTTAGCGGGACGTGATTATGTAGGTCCTGAAGATATACAAGCTATGGCTTATGATGTTCTACGCCATC
Organism: Gammaproteobacteria bacterium; assembly: GCA_003645255.1. Lineage (GTDB taxonomy): Bacteria > Pseudomonadota > Gammaproteobacteria > Beggiatoales > Beggiatoaceae > QNES01. The sequence goes on along the minus strand of QNES01000035.1, from coordinate 8,941 downwards.
GTATCTTATTAAATTATGAAGCAGAAGCGGAGGGCATTACCCCTGATATTTTTATTAATGCGCTAATAACCCACATCGCAGTCCCTTAATTAGTTATCAGTTATCAGTTATCAAGAAATATCTTTTTCAAAAAATGGTATTTCTTGACTTACGCAAAGTCGCATTATGGAAAATTCCCAATTCCCAATTTCCAATTCCCACTACTATGCTGAATTTTAATGACTTAAAACGACTCAAACCTAAAACAAAGGGCATTGATAAATCAATCGGTGATGAAGCAGTGCGTGTGACGGTGCAAGCATTAATTCGCTTGAATCAGACAGCTACTGCCATCTCCTTATGGCCTCCAACTACTATTCGTACCCAGCAAAGTGGTCATTACCTTTCTGCTTTTAAGGGTCGAGGAATGGAATTTGATGAAGTGCGCCCTTATCAGCCTGGTGATGATATGCGTCACTTAGATTGGCGTGTGACCGCACGGACAGGTAAAGTGCATACCAAATTGTTTCGGGAGGAGCGAGAACGATCCGTATTTTTATGGGTTGATTATAGGGCACCGATGTTTTTTGCCACTCGTGGCGTTTTTAAATCCGTTTTTGCTGCTCGCGCCGCTGCCCTACTCGCTTGGACGACTCATCATCATAATGATCGCGTCGGGGGATTCATTTTTTCCGATACGCTCCATCACGAATTGAAACCACAACGTGGCAAAGCGCAAGTTCTTCATTTTATTAAGCAGCTGGTTGAAATGCCAGATAAGATTGCGCCGGTTCAGAGAGAGCAAATAGATAAAGAATCTGCCCTACATGCTTTAGTCCGTCTGCGGCGCGTCGCACATCCTGGCAGTCTGATTTTTCTTATCAGTGATTTTCGCAACCTCAATGCTCAGGCTGAATCACACTTAATGCAAATTGCTAGACATAATGATGTTGTTATGTTATTTATTTATGACGCTTTAGAAAACCAATTACCACCAAAGGGTTCTTATCGCTTGAGTGATGGTGAAGGAGATATTACCCTAAACACCGCCAATCAACAATTGGTGAAAAACTATCATAACCGTTTTATGCAACATAAAGCACATTTACAAGAATTAGCACAAAGACACCGACTTTTACTACTACATTGTGCCACCACTGATGATCCATTGACTCAATTACAGCATGGACTAGGGCGACATCACAAGCGTTAAACTCATTAAGAATCATCTTGACTAGTACAGTTTATATCAAAATTGCAATATCTCTGACAGATTTAAAAAAAATGGAACCACAACAACTAGCCTTACGCGATATACACCTACCTGACCCCATTACCTGGTACCCTGCGCCAGGCTGGTGGTTACTACTAGCCCTATTGGGTATATTGATAATCGTTATCTTTCTACTGCGGCATCAAATCGCTAAAAAACGTCGAGAACCAAAACAGATTGCACGGCGCGAATTGGAAAAACTGCAAATAGAATATCAACAACATCGCAATCCCCAAATACTGGTACAAAAAATATCCACCCTACTACGACGAGTATGCCTGAGTTACTATCCACGCACCGAAGTGGCGAGTCTCACCGGTGAAGCTTGGTTACAATTTCTGGATAAACAGGTGGGAAGCCAGCAATTTACGCAAGGGCAAGGTTGCTGTTTGATTGAAGCACCTTATAGGCAAAATAGGGAGATTAATGTTGATGGCTTATTAATACTTTGTCAATCCGTTTTGAATAGCTTTCTCAAATCAGGGCATAAAAAATGAATTTATAGAGAAATTCGATCTGAACATCTATAATAGTAACTATAGATGTTCAGATAAATAATTTCACAAGGCGAACACTAAAGGGTAGCTCCTATGTGGGGTGGTGAAAAAGAAACAGGCAAGCGAGATAAAAGTGATCCCACTTTTATTCCTATTTAACCGCCTCTCGCATTTCAATTTTTTTAGCTTGTACTGAAGAACCCATATTTTCCTTACCGTCTATTATGAAAATATCCAAATATCTGGCAGAATGTGATGCGCCAATTTCTCAGATTGGCTTTATGATTGCCTTATCAGGTATGGCTAATGTGATGATATTAGCTATTATCAATACGGCGACTGAAATGGTTTCAAATAATAACTTACAGGCACGATACTTTTTGCTTTATCTTATTGTTTTTGTTTTATATATCTATACCCAAAAGTATGCTTTTTTTCAAACGGTGTTTGCGATTGAAAAGTTTATTTGTAGAATTCGGGTTAGAATTGCGGATAAAATTCGTTCGACACAATTGCATTTCATAGAAAACAGTGAACGGGGTGATATGTACACTCGACTCACCCAGGATAGTAACGTCATTTCTCAATCTGGATTGCTTCTGATTACAGCAGTTCAAGCGGGGATGGTGCTGATTTTTAGTCTTCTTTATTTGGCTTGGTTATCTCCCATCAGCTTTTTAATGACAATCGTATTTCTTATTCTTGCTGTATATATTTATTTGTTTTATGCGAAAAGTATTTCCGAACAACTCTATATTGCTACCCAAAAGGAGGCGAAATTTTTCGGGTATTTCAATCATCTTTTTGATGGTTTTAAAGAACTCAAAATGAACCGTCAAAAAAGTGATGATTTATTTGATCAGATTGACACGCTTTTTAAGGAGACAGAAGTACTTAAAGTTAAAGTGGGTTTACAACAAATTACTCATTTGATGTATTCTCGTTTGTTTTTTTATTTGTTGCTGGTCATTTTGGTTTTTATTGTACCCTCGTTCCACGCTAGTCATGCGGATGAAATCTATAAAATATCGACGACGATTCTATTTATTATTGGACCAATAGGGATGGTGGTATCTTCTTTACCTAGCCTATCTCAAAGCCATGTGGCTTTAGAAAACTTGGGTGAACTTGAAGCACAACTGGATGAGGTTATCATTGAAATTTATTTTCAACAACAACCACTGGTGTCTGATTTTAAGGAAATTCAGCTTGATAAAGCGACTTTTTCTTATCAGGATAAGCAGGGTAAGCCTTTATTTTCTATAGGTCCCATTGATTTGGAGATTAAAAAAGGGGAAATAGTGTTTATTGTGGGGGATAATGGCAGTGGTAAATCTACTTTATTGAAGTTGTTGACGGGCTTGTATTATCCGAGTGCCGGTTCTCATGATATGAATCATGAGCCAATTGATAGAAATCAATATGTGAGTTACCGTGAATTATTTGCAATTGTTTTTTCTGATGCTCACTTGTTTGATAAACTGTATGGCTTATCAAATATTGATGATAAGCAAGTCAAAGTATTATTGCGCTTAATGCAGTTGGAGAAGAAAACCAAATATCGGGAGGGAAAATTTACCCAGCTTGATTTATCGACAGGGCAAAAGAAAAGATTGGCTTTTGTAGCAGCAGTCTTAGAAAATAAGCCCATTTATATTTTTGATGAATTGGCGGCGAATGAAGATCCTCAATTTAGAAAGTCTTTTTATGAGGTGATATTACCAGATTTAAAACAACAGGGAAAAACCATTATTGCGGTGACGCATGATGATAAATATTTCCATGTTGCTGATCGAATATTGAAGATGGAATGTGGGCAGTTAGTCGATTTCTGATACTTCGGCAGAAATACCATTTTTTGGAAAAAAGGTATTTCTTTCGTGCCTGAAATCTTTAAAAAAGATTAAAAATCAATAAGTTAGGTACTAACTGGAACAGCTGCATTTTTAGCATCTCTTGCTTTTGTAATTTTTCGCATAAACAGGTAAACTGCTGCTGTAATAACAATGTCACCAATAATTGATGCGCCAATAGCCATAGGGTGTGTCAAAAGAAAAGCTTTAACTGAGCATGTACATTTTGTTGCTCCAATTAGTGAACTAGATATTTCTGTTTGAGGCATTGTTTTTTTATCTCCTAACAATTTTTTTCTTTGGTATATCAGATTGGTGGGTTTCGCTCGCTATCGTCTCGCTCTACCCACCCTACCATTAAAACCGTTTATTAGCCAAAATCAAACTCAAGTCCGGTGCCTTCCAAATTCGATTTGCACCACTGGTTGAACTTTTCTAATTGTTCATCCGAAAAATGATTTCGCCAATCACCTACAATTCCCTTGCGGTAAAACGATTTACCTTCCCTCAGTAAACCTTTGTTGCCCTCAATCGAACCGACACGGTCCCCTTTCATCGCTTTGAAAGTGCATTTTTCCGCAATTTCTTCAATGTTTTCTTGGGAAAGTTGATAACCTAAAAAATTAGCAATGACTCCAACTTGTCCTGTCAGGTCCTTCTTCAAGTCCTCGTATTTTAGGAATAAAACATTGTCATCATCTTTGTGTTCCCACCATTCTAAAACTCGATCAAAGTATGAACCACTCAGACCATTTCCCTGCATAAAAAGAGATAGAAACTCATCCCACGTTCCGTTAAAATCAATGTCTTTCATGTTTCTCATAAATTTAAATTGAGAAACCGCTATGTCTCTGGGATTCCTTGCAATAATAACATACTTGACTTCATGCTCGCTACTACGTGGCACAAACTTATAGGGCAAGTGGGTGTACATGTAGCGTGGTGAAGCAATTGGGGCGAATTTTTCTGGAAGTGACTGTTCTAAAAGGGGCACTTCACCAGCACGATGCCTAAAATCGTCTTTGTTTGGAAGTACGGGTTTGGCGATATTGTTGACAATATAAGCTAACCAATGGCTGCCTGATTTGGAATAAGAGACTAAAAAAACATCTTGGGGTCGTGTTTTAAACTGGTTACCCAAATAAGCGGGGGCTGTTTCTTCAGTTAGGAGATGCAAAAGAAGCATCCCATCAAATTCTGTATGATTGAAAGGGATTTCCGCTGTCTTATTATTGAGAACAGCTACTTTACCAGAAATAGTGATTCGTTTTGTTTCCATAATACCTCTTTTTGAGTAAAAATTATTACAACTTGTTATACTGTGTGTCCATTAGTTTTGTGAAAATCTAAAGGGCGAATCAGAAATACTATTTTTTAAAAATAGTATTTCTGGCACACCATTTTCAGCCATTTTAAGTACGTTCAGTATACTTTAAGCTACCCAAGTATTTAGGTTAAGTTCAGCCGTAATACCAGGACCAAATCCACCCAATACCCCTCTAGCCCCAGGTTTCAGATTGGCATTTTCAAACATCCTTCTCATCACTTCAAAAACAACTACGCTGGCAATATTGCCATATTCACTCAGACATTCTCTACTGAATTGGACCTTGTCATTGGAAATAGATAAAAACTTGACCAAATCATTTAAGATACGGGGCCCACCAGTGTGGAAAATAAAATAGTCAAGTTCGCGCACATCAAGGCCATGTCGTTCTACGAATTTGGCGATAATGGGCGATATGGGTTCCATTGTGTCACGCACAGCTTTATTTAATCTGAAATGGAATCCGGTGCTTTTAACATCATAAGCAATGTAAGTTTCCGTATTTGGTATTAAATAGGAAGTGTTAGCATCAACTTGAAACCCTACCCCACCTTTACCACGCATGACACAAGCCGAGGCTGCATCTCCGAATAAAGAATCTGAAATAATGCCACCTATTGATTTATCATCCGGTTGATACAACAACGAACAAAATTCAATAGACACAATTAACACATTATGGTCCGGGTAAGCCATACAATAATCCTGAGCACGACTGATTGCAGAGCCGCCGGCTGCGCATCCCAATTGTGCGATGGGTAGTTGTTTGGTGTCTGAACGGAACCCTAACCGATTAATAATATGTGCCGTTAATGAAGGAAATGAAAAATCCGTACATGAAGTCACAATAAGGAGATCAATGTCAGAAACAGACAGTTCGGCATTCTTCAATGCATTTCTGATCACTACATCTGCAAATTCTAATGCACTTTTTTCATGAATTGCGTGACGTTTTTCAACGCCTGGATGTTCTAATGCCACTTCTAATGGCTGAAGAATATGGCGCTTTTTGACTGAAGTGTGGCGGATAATACTCAATAATTTATTGAGGCTGGGATGATCAGGATGTAAACGTTTACATAGATCAAGCGTTTGTTCCTGGGTAATAATGTTTTCTGGTACCTTAACATAAGGTTTACACAATATTGGCATAATATAATATACTGTTGTTCTACTGAACGCGGTTATAAATGAAATTTTTATGTAGCCAGGTAGGGCAAACTAATGTTTGTTTGCTCACCAACCTCATTAGAAAAGTTAAATTTATTCCCGGTATATAGGTAGCAATTAAATAACTCTTAATTTGTATTAATAGACTAAGATAACAATCTCATTAACAATTGTTAACATACTGTTGGAATTTTACTTGATGTTTTAAAAAATGTCAAGATTTTTTGCACCTATGATTTTTGAAATACCCATTTCAAGAAATCCGATTTTTTCAAAAAATCGGATTTCTAAAATCAAAAACGAATAATGGAATAGGTTCATTCAACATTCAAATAAGAAAGGTGTTTTTGTTCTACCTCTCGTGTTAAGGAGTCGCAGCTTTCAAAACCTTCAAATACTTTTTGTTGGTTATTATATCCCTTGATTCGTTTTTTCTGCTGTTGTTGTATTTTTTCTAAACGTTGCAGTTCCAATGGGGTTAGATCACAATCTAGCCATTTGTAGATAGATTTGACCGTGGGCACAATATACCTAAAAAGTGGCTCATAAGAAATAGACTTCTGATTCTCATTGTCAAGATGCCGCAATAAAAGTTCCATACAAAGTTGGCAATCTTGTTTTTGCATGGTGAGCATAGCACTTTCCCACCAGGGCAATTGAGAAACATCTACACCCGTTTTGCAATTTGTTGAGTAACTCACCAAATTAAGTAGAGAGTTCAGATAATCTGAAGACTGTCTTGTGGTTATGATGAATCGAGCAAAGGGATAGCGCTTGATCATCAATTCCATTTTTGCCATGCTTTTGGGTTCTTTGGATAAAAATAACTTATTTTGACCTCTCAAATACATGATTTTTTGAACGACTTTCTGATGTATTTGAAGAATATGTGCTTGTTCCTTTTTAGGCAAAACCGTGAAATCTTCCAAATAAGGTAATAAGTTTTTATAGGGAAACCGTAGCACTATAAAAAAGTGGTATAAAAAACATTCTTCAAAAAAAATGCCGTCTTCTTCCCAATCATATAAATTATTTTTATGCAGCTTTGATGCCAATTCGCCACGATCTGTTGCTGGCCAATAATTCATTTGGCTAATTTTCGTTTCTAAACCAAACAGAGTAATCAGTTTTTGGACCGTGATAAATGGAAAACGCCATTCAATGTGTCGCACCGCAAAAAACGTTTCTTCATCCCCTGCTAATGTGCGATGTAGAAAAGTTGAACCACTTCGAGGTGGACCGATGATAAATACCGGTTTGAGGCATTGTTGCTTATAGTGGGGAAAAAGGATTTCATCCAAATACCATAAATATCCCCAAAATGGGCATAAGAATGCATATTTAAGTAAAAACTTGATTTGTTTAAATCTACTTTTTAGATGAACCGCTTTTTCTTCATGATTAAAAAGCACGTTTTTCCATAATTTGAAATAAGTTGGCCAATGTGGAAAAGGTGTCAGCCAGACACCCAATATATATATAAAAACAAATATACTTACAATCCAAGTCATGTAGTTCATTTAAGTCTTTTGCCTTATTGAGTTGCTCCCAACTCATTACCAATTACCAAATACCAAAAATTCAATTTGTGTATTATACATAAATTGTTAGCATTTTATAATTTTTTTTGAACTGAGAAATTCGATTTTTTTAAAAATAGGATTTCTGATCGGAGTATAATAATCTTTAATTGTCTGAATCAAAAACTTCGTTAACATCAATAAACCATTGCGGAAAAATAATTCATGAAATTCTGTTCAAAACTGACAGCGAGTTTTGATTATTAATGGAACAATGCTATGTCCGGATTTGATCTGTTTTTTGAAACCTATCATATATCACTCAAAAAATCTTTTTAACCTTATGAAATCAAAAAAAACCATTTTATTGGCTATTATCGTCATTTTGATAGTCTCATTTTTTGTATTTGATTTACAACAATACTTTAGTCTAGAATATTTCCAAACGCAGCGAGAAGTGATTGTCGATTTTTATCAAACACATCCTTGGCAAACAGCTCTGATTTTTTTTGCGATTTATGTCATTGTGACAGGGCTATCATTGCCAGGCGCAGCATTACTTACCCTCATCGCGGGAGCTATTTTTGGTTTATTCAAAGGAACCATTATCGTATCGTTTGCCAGCACCTTGGGGGCAACTTTGGCATTTCTACTGGCTCGCTATTTGTTTAAAGATGCCGTTCAAAACCGCTTTAAACAACAATTAGGCTCAATCAATCGCGGAATCGAAAAAGATGGCGCATTTTATCTCTTTGCTTTACGATTAGTACCTGCTTTTCCCTTTTTCGCCATTAATTTAGCAATGGCTCTTACCCCCCTTAAAACTTGGACATTTTACTGGGTGAGCCAATTTGGCATGTTAGCAGGCACCCTTGTTTATGTCAATGCTGGAGTGCAATTGGCTCAATTGGAATCATTAAGCGGCATTTTATCACCCGCCCTTTTAGGTTCATTTGCATTACTTGGCTTATTTCCATTAATCGCTAAAAAAGGGCTGGATTACACCAAAGCACATGCAATCATGCGCCGCTACCTGGGGTGGTGAAAAATTTTTTTGAGCTTTCTTTAGATATGCCTTCATGGCATTCAGCTCGTTTATGGTTATTAAGACTTGGTTATTATAAACTTATGCATCCTAAAATCCAAGCAAATGATTGGATTTGGATAATAGACCATACATTTAAATCGGTATAATGTCTATTAATTAAGGATATTAAAAATATGTTTAAAATTGCAACGTGGAATGTGAATTCTCTACGTGTTCGCTTACCACAAGTATTAGATTGGTTAAAAAACACGAAACCAGATATTTTGGCTTTGCA